>JAGBNL010000076.1 GCA_017634415.1 Clostridium sp. | reverse complement strand
GCATGGGCGCATCCAAGGTCCGCGACCTGTTCAAGCAGGCCAAGGAGAAGGCCCCCTGCATCGTGTTTATCGATGAGATCGACGCCATCGGCAAGAAGCGCGACGGCGGAAATTTCGGCGGCAATGACGAAAGAGAGCAGACCTTAAACCAGCTGCTCACCGAGATGGACGGCTTTGAGAACAACGGCGGCGTCGTGATTCTCGCGGCCACCAACCGTCCGGAATCCCTGGACCCGGCCCTCACGAGACCGGGACGGTTTGACCGGAGAGTGCCGGTGGAGCTGCCCGATTTAAAGGGCCGCGAGGATATCCTGAAGGTACACGCAAAGAAGATCAAGGTCGCGGACAACGTGGATTTCTCAAAGATTGCCCGCATGGCCTCCGGCGCTTCCGGCGCGGAGCTCGCCAATATCATCAATGAGGCGGCCCTGAGAGCCGTCCGGGACGGCAGGAAGTTTGCCTCCCAGGCGGACCTGGAGGAGTCCATCGAGGTGGTTATCGCCGGTTATCAGAAGAAGAATGCGATTCTCACCACCAAGGAAAAGCTCATTGTGTCCTACCACGAGATCGGACATGCCCTGGTGGCGGCGAAGCAGACCAATTCCGCACCGGTGCAGAAGATTACCATCATTCCCAGAACCTCCGGCGCCCTCGGCTACACCATGCAGGTGGAGGAGGGCAATCACTACCTGATGAACCGGGAGGAGCTGGAGAACAAGATTGCCACCCTCACCGGCGGAAGAGCTGCGGAAGAGGTGGCCTTCGGCTCCGTCACCACCGGCGCCAGCAACGATATCGAGCAGGCGACCCGTCTGGCCAGAGCCATGATCACCCGCTACGGCATGAGCGATGATTTCGACATGGTGGCCATGGAGACCGTCACCAACCAGTATCTCGGCGGTGATACCACTCTGGCCTGCTCGGCGGAGACCCAGGCCCTGATCGACCGCAAGGTGGTGGAGCTGGTGAAGACCCAGCACGAGAAGGCAAAGCAGATTCTTCTGGAAAACAGACGGAAGATGGATGAACTGGCCCAGTTCCTGTATGAGAGGGAGACCATCACCGGCGAGGAGTTCATGGAAATCCTCGAGAGACCGGTGCAGATACCTGCACCGCAGGACGAAGCTGCCCCGCAGGCACAGGCGGCGGAACCGCAGCCTGTGGAAGAAGCTGAGACGCAGGTACAGGCGGCGGAACCGCAGCCTGAGGAATGAACCTTTTTCACTGACGGGCAAGTTTGCCGCATCCTGAAGGGCCCGGCGAAACCGTGAAGATGCATCAAACTTGCTAATACCTCGTGTGCGCGCATCCTGAAGGCTTTCTCAAGTCTTCCAGGATGCGTCTTTTTATTGACTGGCAAGTTTACTGCATCTCAGATACCTTCTCATCCCTTTCAGGATGAACCTTGTTCACTGACCTCACTGACCTGTTAAACTGTTTTCACAGAGCGTGATTTATATAGCGAGCCAGATAGCGGACCGGATACCGGGCCAGCGGGGGAAACAGTCTTGCATAATGAGGGCATCTGAATTAAGATATAATATTAGGTTATCATAAATTATTATTCAGACAGACTATTAAAGGAAAAGGATTGCAGAAGAATACCATGCTTTTATTCCATGCGGATGATTACGGCATCAATATATCCCAGGCGGAGCGGATCCTTGCCTGCAGAAGGAAGGGCCGACTCAACAGCGTAAGCCTTCTGGTGAACAGTCCCGAGGCCAGGCAGTGCGCGGCGATGCTCCCGAAGGATGTGAGATGCCGCCTGCATCTGAACTTCCGGGAGGGGAAGTGTCTCTCGGACCCGCGCAGGCTTCCCCTGCTGACGGACCGGGAGGGACGCTTTAAGCTTTCCTTCGGCGCGCTGCTGCTTCTCTCGGTGCTCCGGAAAAGAGAGCTGGAACGGGAACTGAGAACAGAGACCCGAAGCCAGATAGAGCGGTATTTTTCCCTGATGGGAGAGGACTGTCCGCTGCGGATTGACAGTCACGGCCATTATCATATGATTCCCCTGGTGTGGGATGTGCTGCTGACATGCTGCATGGATATGGGAAAGAGGATTGAGGAGATCCGCATACCGGCGGAGCCCTTCGGACCGGTGCTCGGCTGCAGGAAGATATGGGGGAGAATTCCGGTATCCGGTGTCATAAAGAATCTGCTGATGCACGTGTTCCGCTTCCGGAACCGGCTTTTGGGGCCCCATCCCGAAGGCTTCGATGACAGGAGAACAGCGCCCCTTTTCTTCGGCATGACCTTTACCACCAGGATGTTTCCGGCCACGGTACGGTGCCTTCTGCCATCCTTTCAGAAGCTGGCATCTCGTGAGGGCCGCGACCTGGAGCTGATGTTTCACCCCGGCGGACTGAAGGGGAAGGAAGAACTCTGGGATCCGAAATTTGCGGCATTTCACCTCTCCCCGGACAGAGACCGGGAGGCTATGACTCTGATATCAATATAAGCAATGCAGCAATGAGGATGTTCCCGCCTCCGGCGGGAGGAGACAGACTCTGGCGAAACTGGAACAGAATATGAAAAAGAAGCTATTTCTTTACCTGGTGCTTCCCGTATATAACGAGGAAGAAATACTGGAACAGAATATCAGCATATTGCTGGATGCATTTTCAAAGATGCGTTCTGAGGGCGAGATCACGGACAGCAGCAGGATCCTGTTTGTGGATGACGGCTCCTCCGACCGCTCCTGGGATATCATATCCCGGCGGAAAGACCCGGAGGGGGTCATAGAAGGAATCCGGCTGTCGCGGAATGAGGGGCATCAGACTGCCCTTTACGCGGGCATGGAGGAGGCCTTCCGCTGCAGGGCGGAGGTGGTGGTCACCATGGACGCGGATCTGCAGCAGGACATCCGCGCGCTGCCCCGGTTTTTTGATGCCTACAGGAATGGGGCGGATATCGTGAACGGCGTCCGTTCCTCCAGAAAAACAGACGGCTTCTTCAAGCGGACCTCCGCAGGGCTTTACTACAGGTGCATGAAGTGGCTGGGCTGCGATCTGGTGCCGGACAGTGCGGATTACCGCCTGTTCTCGGCGAAAGCCCTGGGCGCGCTGATGGAGTACGGCGAGAGAGACCTTTTTATCCGGGGCATTGTTCCGACGCTCGGATTCCGCACGGCATTCGTGACTTTTGATGTGCAGCCCCGGGCCCTGGGAAAGTCCAAGTATACCCTGTGCAAAATGATCGGATTTGCCGCGGCGGGGATTACCTCCTTCAGCATCCGGCCCATCCGGCTCGTCTTTCTGATGGGCCTGCTGGTGATTCTGGCCAGTGCCGGAATGATGATCCATATCCTGTGGGACCATTTCCACGGCAATACCGTATCCGGCTGGTCCTCCATCCTGGCCAGCATCTGGCTGCTTGGCGGGATAGGCATATTTTCCATAGGGATCGTCGGGGAGTACGTGGGCAGGGCCTATATGGAGGCGAAGAAGCGGCCCAGATATTTTATCGAAGAAAGACTGAATACGGAACCTGAGATACGTAATGAGGAGAGAGACGGAATATGATTGCGCTGCTGAAGAAAATGATGCTCGTTACGGAAGAGAATCCGGACCTCACAGCTGTGGTGGACCGGGAAGGAACCAGGCGTACCACATACAGGGAGCTTACGGAGCTGTCGGACAGGATTGCAGCTTATCTGCTGGCCCGGGGCATCGGGCCGGAGGATGTGGTCGCCATCCGCTGCGGCCGTTCCATGGAATATATCGCCTCCCATCTCGCGGTCATGAAAGCCGGCGCGGCCTGGGTCGGTGTGGAGGACCTGATGGGGGAGGAGCGGATTCAGTATATTCTGCGGGAATGTCATACAGCACTGGTTCTGGATGAGAACACAGTCCGGGAGGCAGCTTCCTGCAGCCCCCTTGCACCTGCGCAGTATGCGGATCCGGAGCCTCACCGGCTTGCCTTTATCGCCTATACCTCCGGAAGTACCGGAAGGCCCAAGGGCGCAGCCCATGAGTACGGGATTTACGATGCAGTCCTGGAAGGAACCGGAAGAATGGTGGGGGAGCATACCCGCTTTCAGTACGCAAACATTATCCCCGAAACCTTTATCGGCGGCATCTATATTACCGCCGGGGCGGTGGTGAAGGCCGGCACCATACATATGCTGCCCCTCTCTATGGTGAAAGCGCCGGGAAAGCTTCTGGAATACTTTGAAAAGCAGGGTATCGAGATGACCTTTATGCCGCCGGCGCTTGCGAAGGCGCTGCTTTCCACAGGGCGGCTTAAGCTCCTGCGCCTGCATGTGGGCGGGGAGATTGTGTCCGGCCTCTGCAGCAGTGAAATCCCTGTCTATAATATCTACGGACCAACGGAATTCGGATATCCGACCTGCATTTTCCGGATTGATCATCCATATGCCAATACACCCGTGGGAACGGTGACGGGAGACACGGATATCCGTCTTGTCAGCGAGGAGGGGGACATCCGGGCCCGAGAGGGAATTCTCTGCATTCATCTGCCTTACTTCAGAGGGTATCTCAATGAAAGCATTCCGCGGGATATGACAGAGATGGAAGGCAGAACTTATTTCCGGACAGACGATTACGCCTGCCGGGATGAAAATGGCGTGTACACCATCCTCGGGAGAGCGGATGAGATGGTGAAGATCAACGGAAACCGGATCGACCCTTCGGAGGTGGAGGCCGCGCTCAGAAAGGTGATGGGAACAGATGAGGCCGCCTGTGCCGTCCGGGAGAGGGACGGCGTGCGTTTTCTCTGCGCATGGCACACGGCTCCGGAGAATCCGGATCCCGTCATTATGGAGAAACGTCTGAAGGACCTTATTCCTGCATATATGATCCCCTCCTGCTATGTGAAGGTGGACCGCATTCCCCGCAACACGAACGGAAAGATCGACAGGACACGGCTTCCGGCGCCTGAGGACAGGGAAATATTCGCGCCGTATGCACCGGCCCGGACCCCGCAGGAAGAGGCGCTGTGCCGGGCCTTTGAAGAGGTTCTGCATATAAAAGACCGCAGGGTGGGGATTGACGATGATTTCTTCCTTCTGGGAGGAGATTCCATGTCGGCCATTCAGCTGGTTCTGGTGCCTGCGCTCCGGAGACTCACTGTGCCGGTGATATACAGAGAGCGGACCATCAGGAAGATCGCAGAAGCTCTCGGGGACATCAGAGAGGCTTCGGAAGGACAGACAGCCGTGCCGGAGGAATCCGACCGGGAGGTTCCGCTTACGGCGGAGCAGGAGTACTTTCTGCAGAAGGAACTTGCCATGCCCGGAAGTATGATATATCATCTGCCCCTCATGCTCAGCTTCCGGCCGGATACGGATATCCTGCGCCTGAAAAATGCCGTTGCGGACAGCTTTGCCGCACATCCCGCCCTGCTGACGGGGATCCGGAGATCGGAGAACGGGTGGGTCCAGAGGCATCACCCGGAATACAATGCGCCCGTGACACCGGAGATGGTGACGGAGGAAGAACTGGAGCGCATTTCCGCAGCGGCGGCAGAACCCTTCACCTTTGACGGGGCCCCGCTTTTTCAGCGCAGGCTGTTTGTCACACCGGTCAGGACCGTACTGTGGATGGATGTCAGCCATATCATCTGTGACGGCATCTCCCTGCGGATCCTGGCGGAGGATATTCTGAACGCCTATGATGGAATGGTTCTGCAGCGGGATTCCTGGTCCGCACTGGTGGATGAGAGCAACCGCTACAGGGCAGGCGCCGGATGGGCGGCAGACAGAGCATATTATGAACAGCAGTTTGCGGGAAGGGGCCGGAGGCTTCCGAAGACAGATGAAGATCCTGCTGCAGCGGGACTTCCCCATCTGCAGGAGACGCTGGAGCACCGGCTTTCCTTCTCTGCTGAATACATAAGAGAAGCTGCAGAGAGAGTCCGGATGTCCCCTGCGGTGTTTTACGTGACGGCAGCAGGGCTTGCGCTCTCAGCATACAATCACGCCGAAAACTCTGTATTTACCTGGACATGGAACGGCCGGGGGGAAGGCAGGACCATGCGGACGGCGGGACTGCTCCTCCGGGATATCCCCATAGCG
This sequence comes from Clostridium sp., assembly GCA_017634415.1. Lineage (GTDB taxonomy): Bacteria > Bacillota > Clostridia > Lachnospirales > Lachnospiraceae > Clostridium_R. The sequence goes on along the minus strand of JAGBNL010000076.1, from coordinate 5,636 downwards.
CTTCAGGCGAAGGCGGGAGATACGGCGGAACAGGTGCTTTCGGCAATCCGGAGACAGGTGCGGGAAGGCGTCGTGAGAGGAAACGTTTCCTACTTCATGGAAAAGCCGGAGGAGAAGCTTCTGTGCTTCCTGTATCAGGGAGATTTGCTGGACGTGCCGGAGAGAGATATTCTGACCGGTGCGGAGTTCCCGGATATTCCGGCTTCCCGGGCGGAAGAGGCCTGCGAGGTCATGCTGTGGGAAAAGAAGGAGGGTCCTCTTCTGGAAATTCATTATGATGCGGGCCTTTACCGGCCGGAGAGCATGGAGCGGTACGCAGAACTGTTTGCGGCGGCCTGCCTCGAACTTGGCAGGCGGGATGTCCGGAGCCTGACCTTCGGGGAACTGCAGGAAGGGATTCTGAACAGCGTTTTAGAAAACAGGAAAGAGAAATCATGAATAAAAAGGAAGTGCAGAAGGGGGCGGCGCTGGTATTTACCGGCTTCGGCGCGATGATGTTCCTGAGCAGCCGGATGATCCCGAAGATTGCCGATGATTATCCATTTTCCTTTGTATGGGATGGGGATACCCACGGAAATCTGGCATTCGGAGACCACGTTTACCGGAGAGTGCGGACGGCGGGCGATCTGGTGAGGTCCCAGGTTTCCCACTATATGACCTGGAGCGGCAGAACCATAGCCGAGACACTGAATCAGCTGGTTCTGATGAAGGATGACAAGCTGGTGTATGACAGCGTGAATACCGGCGTCATCCTCACCCAGCTGCTCACCTGTCTGTGGGCCGGGAGAGGAAAGGTGACCCTGAAGGACATTCCCACCTCCCTGGCGGCCATGCTTTCGGCGGGATACTGGTTCTGCACGCCCACGCCCACCGTCACCGCCCTGTGGACTACGGGCGCCTGCAATTATTCCTGGATGGGGCTTCTGCAGTCGGGATATCTCCTTCCCTGGGCGCTGCAGTATCATCATAAGGAGTATTCCGTTCCCGCACCGGTGATGTTTCCCGCGGGGATTTTTGCCGGATGGTCCAATGAAGCCGGCGGCGGACTGGCCCTGGCGGCCAGTGCGGCCGCATCCCTCCGGGCACTCCTTCGCGGGGAAAAGGCGGGCTGGATGGCAGCGGGGCTTGCGGGAGCTGCGGCGGGGTACGGACTTCTGATGCTTGCGCCGGGAAACTTCAGACGGATGAAGATTGAAGAGGAATACAGCGATATCCTTCCGACAGATTTCAGCGACCCGTCGAATGTGCCGACGGAATACAGGTATACGCCGAAGATGTTTGCCCATTATCTGAAGAATTCCTTTGCCTCCGTCATTCTCCGGGAGCTGCCGCTGCAGATACCGGTAATTCTGTATCTTCAGCAGAAGGAGAATCACACGAAGGAAACCTCGGATTTTATCGCGGCCATGGAGGGCGCCTGCATGGCGGTTCCCTGCCTTCTCATGCTGTCCCCGGAGTTCCCGAAGCGGGCAGCCTATCCCGGCGTTCTGTATCTGATGACGGCGGCAGTGAAGGCCTTTGACAGCATTGACAAAAAGCCCTTCAGAGAATGGGGAAAGGCGGCGAAGCTTTCCGCCGTCCTGGCCGGAGGCGCGCTGGCAGTAAACTATCTGGCTTCTGTCTTTGTGGACGCAGATGTATACATGCAGACGGAGGAACAGATAAGACGCCTGAAAAATGCAGAGCCCGGAGAGACCGTCACGGTGCCCGATATCATGCTTTCGCCCTTCTGGACAAAGCTTGCCGGCGACCGGACCATAGATGAATATATCAAAGATATCATTCGTTTTGAGGAGGATCCGGAAGACTGCTACAATAAGGCGGCCGCTGCTTATTACGGCGCGGACGCCATGAAGTCGGAGATTCCGAAGGCTCATCCCTATCTCAGGAAGGACCGGGAAGCGCTGAAAGCCCAGGTCAGAGAACCGGTCAGGAATTTTTTGAGAAGGTTAAGAAAATGACAGGAAGACAGAAGAGGACTATCCGGAGAAAAGCACTCAGAAAGATGGCCGGGCTGATGCCCGGGGCTGTGAAGAAGGGGGCAGGAGCCGCAGCGGTTCTTGCAAGTCAGCTCGCCCCGCAGGGGCGAGAGCCCCGCGGCTTTGAGCGGTTCAAAAGTGCGCCGTACGGCGCACTTGCATTATTCGGGTGTCTGATATACCTGAAAAACCGGATCATCCCGAAATACGCGGATGACTATCCCTATTCCTTTATCTGGGACAGGCGGTACGGCAATCTGACGGAGGGCGGACAGGAATACCGGCGGGTGCGCTCCGTGAGAGACCTGGTACAGTCCCAGAAGGCCCATTACAAAACCTGGGACGGCCGTGTCCTGGCTGACTTCATGGTGCAGCTCTTTCTGATGAGCGATGAGAAGAAGCCCTTCGATATGGCCAATACCCTTGTGACCCTGTCCCAGCTGATGGTGTGTTATTCCCTGGGGAAAGGAAAACCCGGCAGGATCCGCGATATGACGGCGGAAGAGGCCGCGGTTCTGACCGCAGGCTTCTGGTCCTGCATGCCGAATCTGATCGCCACCTGCTTCTGGCTCACCGGTTCCGTGACCTATCAGTGGACCGGCCTTGTGCAGAGCCTGTTCGTTCTTCCCTACGGGCTGCATTATCATGACAGAACATTTTCCCTTCCCGCGCCTGCGGCGGCGCTTATGGGGCTTCTTGCCGGCTGGTCGGTGGAGACCGGCGCCGGAGCAGCTCTCATGCTTTCGGGAATGGAGCTTCTTCGTTCCCTGAAGGAAAAGGAGAGCGCGCCCTGGATGGTCTCCGGCGTTCTGGGATGTATCGCGGGAATGGTGCTTCTTCTGGCCGCACCCGGAAACAGAGTAAAATTCCGTCTGGAGCAGGAGATGAGCGACACGCTGCCGAAAAACCTGGAGGAGAGAGAGCCGGGATATCTTCCCGTGGAGTATCTCTACACGCCGGTGATGTTCAGAACCTGGCTTCTGGAGGGCTTTCTTCCGGCCATCCTGCGGCTGCTTCCCCTGCAGGTCCCTGTTGCGGCCTATTTTGCGGGAAAGGGAAAGCGGAGTGCGGAGACCGACAGATATCTTCTCGGACTGGAGGCGGCGGCCCTGGCCGTCCCTTCCGTGATGATGCTTTCGCCGGAGTATCCGGCCCGATCCACATACCCCTCCGGCCTGTATGCCCTGGCGGCCTGCGTGAAGGCCCTGGATGCCTTGGAGCTTCCCCGCTACCGCCTGTGGAGTCCCCGGGCGAAAAAGCTGAGCCTGCTGGCAGGCGGGGCCCTTCTGGCAAATGTTCTCGCAAGCCTTGCGGTGGACGCGGACCTGCATGAGCAGATAAAAGACCAGATCCGGACGCTGCGGGAAAAAGAGGAAAAAGGAGAGCAGGACGGCTATGTGGAGAATGTGGGCGTTTCTCCCGTCCTGTCCGCGATCGCGGGGGACAGATCCGTGACCCTGGATCTCCTGATGGGAATCGGATTCCAGAGAGAGGAGGACCCCTACAACAGGGCGTCGGCAGCTTACTACGGCTTCCGCAGAGTGATATGCGGGCCCTATGGTGTCCATCCCTATTACGGAAAGGACCGGAAATCGGTTCTTATGAGCGTGCTTCGCCCCATAAGGAGCCTCGGACGGGTGACGGGGGCGCTTCTTAAGGGAGAGAGATGGCCCGGTTCTTCTGCGGAGAAGAATGCCGGGAAAATTAAGCAGTAAGGAAGAAGAAATGACGAGACAAAAAGACAGAAAGCTTCTCGGAATCCGGAAATTCGATTCCATCACCACGGCGGCGGTGATAGAAATGCTGGTAAATGTCCTGATATCCCTGTCAGACACGGCCATCACCGGTCATATCATCGGTGAAAAGGGTCTGTCGGCCATGAATGTGATTGCGCCTGTGACGGGATTTACCGTTTTTACGGAGGCGCTGTTTGCCGTGGGAACCGCCATGATCTACGCAAGGCATGTGGGGAACTATGAGCAGGAGAAAGCGGACAAAACCTTCGGCATGGGGCTGATCCTGGCTTCTGTGGTGGGACTGCTGACATTTCTTGCCGTGAAGCTGATCCTGCCGCCCTATCTGGATTTTATGGGCATTCACGGCAGGGTCCGGAATTATATCTTCGGCTACATGGGATTTCTTGCTGTGGAGCTGATGATCTCCCCGGTGTATGAGCTGGTCTGCCAGCTGGTGTACACCGACGGAGATGAGTATGTCGGGATGGGATCCAACATCCTGAATCCTTCGCTTAATATTGTGCTTTCAATTGTTCTCGGACAGCGGTTCGGGATGCGGGGAATCGGTCTGGGGTCCCTTCTCAGCAAGATTGCGGCGGCGGCCTTTCTCGGGATTCACTTCGCGAAGAAGAACAATACCCTTCATCCCAGATGGTCCTTCTCCGGCAGTGAGCTGCGCGAGATGCTGGTGTTCGGATGGAATGAATCGTCCATGTTCTTCCTTCTGCCGATCTCATTTCTGGTCATCACCAAATTCGTTATCCTGCGCTTCGGGGATTTTTACCTGCCGGTCCTGTCTGTGATGTATGCCATTCTTGAGCTGACGGCAATATTCGAATCCACGGGGGAAGCCATGCGGCCTATTCTGCCCATCTATGTCAAGGATCAGAACCTGACAGCCTTCATGAGGCTTGCGAGACATTCCCTTCAGGTCAATCTGATGCAGGGAATTCTCTTCGGCGCGCTGCTTTCCATTACCGCGCCGTGGATCCCGATGGCATTTGACATTTCGGACAGCATCCTGTTTGCGCTGTGCGTGTTCGGTCTGCGCATATACGGGCTGGCCTGTCCTGCCATGTCTCTGCTCGCTCTGGCCAATTCCTTTTATCTCAACAGCGGAAAACCCATGCTGGCGGTGAGGGAGAGCATTCTGAACCAGCTGGTCTGCCCCGTGGCTGCGGTGCTGGCCTTCGGGCTCCTGTTCGGGACGAGGGGACTTTTCATCGGCTTTGCGGCAGTGCCTTTCCTTACCTGCATCCTGTTCTTCGGATATGTCCTCCGGCGCCTGGGAAAGAAAGGATTTCCCTGGTATACGCAGATGGACGCCGCCCCGGCCCTGGATCGGGATATTGTCCTGAACCCGGAGGAGATCATGGACTTTGTGCAGGAAGCGGGCGAATTCATGAAAGAGAAGGGCCCGGGAGGCGCCGCCGGACACTGGGTGGAGATGCTGTTTGAGGAACTGCTCATGCTCATCCGGGAGAAAAATGAGGGGGAGACGGTGGAAGCGGAGTGCTATATCCGCATCGACGGGACTGCGGCCTTCTGCTCCATCTGGGATACCGGCGTGGTATTCGATATCATGGATGAGAACATGAAGATTGCCGATTTTCGGAGCTTTGTGGTATCCAGCGTGGTGTCCCAGCTGGGACAGAAAAAACACGGCATCGCCACCAGCTTCAACCGCAGTGCTTTCCGGGTGGATGCAGAGGAGCTGCTCCCTGTTCCGGGACATTAAGATTCACTATTGCATTTTCCAGAACCCCATGTTATCATGGGAAAAATCTTTTCAGAAGGCGGTTTCAGGAGATGAAAAAAGTTGTATGGTTTCACTATAACGGCTGCCCGTTCTGCCGCCGCGCAGAGCAGGCTCTGAAGGAGCTGACGGCGGAGAATCCGGCCTATGCCTCTGTTGAGATTG
>JAGBNL010000075.1 GCA_017634415.1 Clostridium sp. | reverse complement strand
TGGGCAAACTCGCCCTTGATCGAATAGCCGGGGCCGCCCATGCCGCTTCCCTCCGGGTCGCCGCCCTGGATCATGAATCCTTTAATGACGCGGTGGAAGATCAGCCCGTCATAAAAGCCCTTTCCCGCAAGGCTCAGGAAGTTGTTCACCGTGTTCGGCGCAACCTCCGGGTAAAGCTCAGCCTTCATGATGTCACCGTTCTCCATCTCAATAGTTACCATCGGATTGCTCATATTGCTTCCTCCTTACTGTTATTATATCTGTTTCAGTTCTTTATGTTCTCCATCGCCGTCTGATGGCAGGTGAAATACAGTATCTGGTAATCTTCCGCCACCCGGCTGAGGAATTTCAGTCCTCTGGCCTGCTTCTCGTCATCCAGGTTGACAAAGGGGTCATCCATGATAAGGAAGGGCTTTTCCTCCCGGTACATGGCATCCACCATCGCCATGCGGGTGCAGATGCCCACCAGGTCCCTGTAGCCTGCGCTCAGAAGCTCCGTGTCTCTCAGGGCGCCGTCCTCCATCCTGGTGACATTCAGCTTCGAATCCATCCGGAAATCCGAGTCATCCTGCCCCGTCAGCAGCATATAATATCTTCCGAAGGCCTTCCGCACGGGATCCATATAGCGGGTGGAAAACTGACGCATGGCCTTCTCCAGGTATTTTCTGGTATCGCCGAGAAGGTCATAACGGCGCATGCTCCTGTCGATATCCCGGGAAATGCTCTCGCCCAGTTCTTCCTTCTCGCCCAGGTCATCCAGCTGCTCTCTGGTCAGGTCCAGCTGCCTCCGGAGATCGGCGATATCTCTGTCCAGCCCGTCTCTCTCCGCTGTCAGCTCTTCCCGCCTGCGGTTAAGCTCCGCCCAGGAGGAACTGCCCGCGGCAGCCGCCTGTTCCCGGATGGCCGCGATATCGCAGCTTCCTTCGAAATCCGTCCGCTGCTGTCTCCGCTCCTCCAGGTTTTTTTCATGAAGGAGTATCTCCTTTGCCTGATCCCGGATCTCCGTCATCTGGGCCGCTGCGTCCCCCGTGACGGGAAGTCCCAGAGACAGAATAAACTCTCCGAGATTTCTCTGCATGCCCCGGACTCTCTCTCTGGCGCGTCTCGCCTCGGAGAGTCTGGCGGAGAGTGCCGCGTATTCCGCCGCGTCCGTCCTGAGGTTCTGCAGAAGCTCTGTCCAGGTGCCCTCGGGCGTCTCATAATAATACCGGAAAAAGGTATCCAGCTCCTCCTCCATGCGGAGGCAGATCTCGCCGTAATTTCTGTCCTTCCAGGTATCATACTGTACGGAAAGCCTGCGGAAATCCTCCGCGGAACGTCTGATTTCATAGAGGGTGTCATCCACCTCGGCGGGAACAAATCCCATGCCGTAGGGAGCGAAGAAGTTCTCCATCTCCCGGTCTATCTCCAGAATCCTGGCCTGCTTCTCCTCTATCTCCCGGGCCATCTCTCCGGCTCTTCCGCCCTCCATGAAGGCTTCTCTTTCCTCTTCCGCATCATTCTGTCCGCCCTTTGCATGAAGGGCGCCGGCCAGAAGTCCGCCGGCCAGGAGAAGTCCGCCGAAGATGCCGAGACCGAATCCGTATATCCGGTATCCGAAGCGTTCCAGAACGATTCCCGCGCAGAGAATCACAATACCCAGAAGAGACAGGATGAGCCTTCTCCTTCCGGCGGCGGCTCTCTGCATTTCGCGCTGCCGGTCAAACTCTCTTCCCTGCATCACGCGCATCTCTTCCGCTGCTGCGCGCTCCGAGGCTTCCGCGCCGGCCAGGCGCTCCCTTTCGTTCCAGTCATCCACCAGGCTGTCCAGGAGCTTATCCTCCGGGATTCCCTCCGCGAACAGGGCAGCTTCTCTTCTCCGCCGTGCTTCCTCTTCCTCGGTGAGCCGGTTAGCCGCCTCCCACTGCCGCATCCGCGTCATCTCCGCGATATTCCGGGAAACCTCCTCCATCTTCTCGTCGGAGGGCACGCCCGTGTTGAACATCCGGATCAGGGCATTCATGCGCTCCGTCTCCTCCGGGGAGAGGGCCAGGCTCTGGGCCGTCTGTACAGCGCCGAAGATGCGGCGCGCCTCGGCGTACTCCATCTCCAGCCGTGCCATATCCGGCACATCCCCGGGGAAATAAGCCCTGGCCTTCATGAGACGCCCTTCTTCTTCCTCCTCGTTTTTCACCAGAAGGTCGTATTTCTCCAGAAGGCCCTCCAGGTCTCTTGCGCCGGCCGCCTCTTCCATCTGTTTTGCCGTCTCCCGGAGCTTCTGCTCCGCAAGGCGCCTGAGCTCCTTCTTCTCCGCGACTGCCATCGTCAGCTTTTCGGCCGTCTTCTCCGCCGCGGCCTTTCCCCCGGCCAGGGCACGCAGGCCCGCCAGCCGGTCCTTCAGTCTGCTGATGGCGCCGGTCTTCCGGGAGGGCGTCAGGGCATCCATCTCCCTCTTGAAGCTTTCCTGGACCTCCTCATACCGGTTCATATCGTCATCAAACCGGGAGAGATCTCCTATCTTCGCGTGTATGGAGGAATTGGCGCCGGTCCGGATATCCTGCTGTCCGGTAAAAGCGGTTCTGGAAAATGCCGCCGCATCAATCTGGAACAGCTCTTCTCCGATTCGCTCGCTGTAATCGCTGCTCGGAAGATTGGTTTCCTCATCGTAAAGCCGGAAGGTATCCTCTCTGTCCTTCTGCCCGAAGGTCCTCTCAATCCGGTATCTCTTTCCCTTTCTCTCGAAAACCAGCTGTCCTCCGTAGACGCCGGTCTGTTTCCAGGGCCTGTATCTGCGGCGCTCATTTTCCGCATCCCTGCGCTTTGTCTCGCCGGCAAATCCGTAGAACATCACCCGGATAAATGCCGCCAGGGTGCTCTTTCCCCAGCCGTTTTCCCGCAGTATCACATTCAGGCCCGGCTCCGCCTTCAGGGTGTAGTCTGTAAGCTTTCCGAAATTCTCTACATGTAAACTGATAAGAACCATGCTCTTTTCCTGCCACTTTCCGCCGTCACAGGCAGCCGTCCCCGCTCTCGCCCATCAGGGCCCGGATTCCGCAGCGGATAATCTCCGCCTTCCGCTCTTCCGAGAGCGTCTCATCAGATTCCACAGTCCGCACAAATTCCCCCTTGAGGGAGGCATCCAGCCGGAAATCCCTGTAATCCACAAACAGGCCGGTCATGTCTTTTACCCGGAACCAGTAATAATCGTCCCGGAACCGGGATGTGATAAAATCTGTATCCTTTTCGCACTCCACCGGCACTTCCCCGGTGAGAACCACTTTGACCAGCTGCGACGAATCCGCCCTTCCTTCCAGCTCTTCCCGGATCTTCTCCGTCATCTGAGCGGAAGTGTCCAGCCCGCTTACGTCCACCGGCAGTTCCAGAAGCGTTCTTTTCGCAAAGGGGACAAACTCTGCGCTTATCCGGTAGGTCTCATCATCGATATCCAGAAGGACGAATCCGTGCTCGCCGCACTCGTCAAAGCCTCTTCCCTCCAGGCAGCCCGCGTAGCAGTACCGCCCTCTCCGGTCCAGCTGTCCCTCCCGGTACCCGTGATAATGTCCCAGGGCCAGATAATCGATCCCCCGGCCTCTCAGCCGTCCCAGGGGAATCGCATCCGCCCCGTCCCGGCTGTCATATTCCTCCAGGGCTCCGTGCAGCATGACCAGATTAACATGCCGCGGATCCGGATACAGGGAATTCCACAGGATCTCCCTGTTTTCCGGGGAGAGCTCCGCGCCCGTCAGAACGATGCGCTTGCTCTCTTCCCCATCCAGCGCGTAGCTGGTCCAGGTGTCCCCGAAGAGCCTGAGATTCGCGGGAGCAGTCTCCCCGGACTCCTGAAGGCCCTCCGCGTCATGGTTTCCCCGCAGATAATAAAAGAAAATATCCGGATGGGCCCCGATGGCGGATATGACCGCGTTCCGCGTGAGGGCCGTGATGTTTCCGTCATCAAACAGGTCCCCCGCGATCAGCACATGATGCACATCATGTTCCGCGGCATAGTCTATCATCCGCAGGAATGTCCCCAGGATCTCCTGCCGCCGCTCCTTCGCCTTCTCCGGCGGAAGGTATGCCGTCATCCGGGAATCCAGATGAATGTCCGCGCAGTGAATCAGTTTCATGGAAGCTCTCTTTCTTTTAAAAAATGTATTCGCCATGCCGGCAGTTACGTGCCGCACATCCGATTTCGACTTCGCCATGCCGACAGTTACGTGCCCTTCGGGCACTCACTGTCGCGGCTTTCGCCGTATGCATCTAACCGCCGATATGCTCTTTCGTAAGCAAGCTTACGACGAGCATCCCGGCGGTTAGATGCGCATGGCTCAATGCTCACACAAGCAAAAGACCTCCCCAGCAGTGGGAGGCCTTTTGAAAAAAGGGAGGAGAGCTGAACTGTTATCAGCTCGGTATTATGAAAAAAATCTTGTAAGCTGTATCCTTGCTACAGTTCAAAGTATATAGGGGAGTCATGAAGGAATCATGTTCTTTTTGTAAAAGGATTTTAAAAAGATTTTGAACAAACTTTGAACAAAACGCCTTCTCTCCCGCTCCTCCCTCTCAGCCCGCCCCTGAAGGGACGGGAGCCCCGCCTGCGGGGCTTCCTGTTAAGCGGATACGCCGTCCGATTCTTATTCTTCTTCCGTCTCCCCGGTGCTTTCTTCTTCCTCACCGCTGTCCGGATGGGCCTTCAGATAGGCCAGCGCCTCCGAGGTGTGCGGAAGCTCAAAGTCCGTACCGGCTTCATAGGTTACATCCATAAACCAGGTGTCGGGATCTTCCTTGGTGCTCTCGGGGATGATGCCCACCGACAGTCCGTATTCCTTCCAGAGGCCGCCGTAGGAATCCACGCCGGCGCGCTCGATGGAAAAGTCCTGATAGGCCACGATGTTGTTGAATTCCTTTACCAGGTCTTCCGCATAGTGGTCCAGTTCTTCCTCCGGGAAGTCATCCGCCACAACCCAGAGCAGCTGCAGCTGCTTCTCCGTGGGCTCCAGCAGAATGACAAGGTCCCTGGAATAGGGATATTCCGCTTTGTCCAGGAACAGGGCCTTGGCGTCATCGCTGACCTGCTGCCACTCTATCTCCACATCTTCTTTTACTTCAAAGTCCGGATTCGCCGCCACGGTATATTCATGCGGATTCACGATAGTGCTCTTCGTACAGCCTCCGAAAACAAGGGCGCCCGCACAGACCGTAAGCAGCAGTAACTTCTTCATCAGTTCGTATTCCTCCGTAATCAAGCCATGTCTTTCTCTGTGTCCTTTTTTAAGAACGCACTGACATAAGTGTTCGTATTATACTCTATAGAAGATAAGAAAAACAGTAACTTTCGGAAATATTAATCCTTTTGTAAATTTTCCTCCGGCTTCGGCCCGGTCCCGGGCTTTCTGCGGGAACGCGGCTTTCTCACCGGTTCTCTTACGCCGGTCTCCGCTTCCGGAGCGGGCACACGGTCTGCCTGCGGTTTTTCCGGAGTCTCGGCGGGTTTTTCCGGAGTCTTCGCCTCCGTCCCGGCATCCACGCGAATCTTTGCAAATTCGGCTGTATTGGCGCTGTCCAGGTCTTCCACATTCTCCGGAACGAGATTGACGGCATCCGCAGCGGCAACCTCCGCGGCCGCGGCTTCCGCAGCTCTCGCGGCCTCAGCGCTCTCACCCCATCTGGCATCTACCATGGAGGCAAACTCTTCCTCGCTGACGCCCAGCTCACGCAGACGTTTCTTCCTCCGCTCTCTTCTGCCTTCCAGCTCCCGCTCCGCCTTCCTGGCCTGAAGCCCGGAGGAAACGGTGTAATACAGTACTGCCAGGCAGACGGCAAGACCGCCCACCACGCCGTAGAGGACATTCTTCGGAAGGCCCGATGTCATCTCGGAGATATCCCGGATGCCGTACCGGATGGTCCTGCCTACGGAATGCATGCCTTCTTCGATGCCGCTTACAAATTCATGGAATACCTGCCCGACGCCTCCTGCGGCCTCGGTCTCCGGCTCCGTCACGGTCTCCGCGGTCTCCGGCTCGGAGGGCGCTGTCGCCGCGACGGCCTTGGATTCGCTCTCCACAAAGACGCCGCCGATAACGCGGTCATCATACTCATAGCGGAGATAGGCGGCTGCGCCCACCGGCGCCTCCTCCGGCATATCCGCACCGGTCAGGACCACGCGGTCCGCATCGGACAGCTCCGCGTCAACCGGGACGGTCGCCACCGCGTTCTCATCGATGGAGAGATCCGCGGGCTCATACATATCCCCGCCCAGCTCCACGGGCGCGTCACCCGTAAGCATATCCTTCTCAAATTCGGCGATCTTTACGTTCTTAAACTGGTTGAAGCCGAAATTCAGCAGGGCAATGGTATCGCTGTAATGGGTTCTGGCGGTGCTTTTCATGGTCACGGCGATAAGGCGTCTGTCCTCCTTCACCGCGTAAGTGACCAGAGTCTGTCCCGCAATAGAGGTGTATCCGGTCTTTCCCGCCACCGCGTAGGGATAGTATTCCGGACTGGTCTCATCCTCCGTGATGAGAAGCTTGTGCTCCATCTTGACCGTGGGACCGCTGGGATAATTCTTGGTGGGAGCGATCTTGTGGCTTGTGGCCGAACCTATCTCCAGCAGCTTCTCGTTGCTGTAGGCCGCCTTGCCGATAAGGGCCATATCATAGGCCGAGGTCAGCTGGGTATCGTCATTCAGGCCGGAGGGATTGGCAAAATGGCTGTCCTCGCAGCCCAGCTCCTTCGCCTTCCGGTTCATCATCTCCACGAAGCCTTCCCGGCTTCCGCCCACATGCTCTGCCAGCGCGTTGGCGGACTGGTTGGATGAGGCAAGCAGAAGCAGGTAGAGGGCATCCTCCACCGACAGCTCATCCCCCTCATCCAGGGAGTACTTGTTTCCGCTGCCGCCTTCCACATTGTAAACCGCGTCATGGGAATAGACGACGCGCTCGTCCAGGGATGCGTTTTCCAGCACCACCAGCGCCGTCAGAAGCTTCGTGATGCTGGCAGGCGCTTCCTGCATGTGAATGCGCTGTCCGTAGAGGACTGCGCCGGAATCCAGATCCATGACAATGCCGGACTCCGAAAGAACCCCCGTATCATAGGGCCAGACCGGCTTCTGAAGCATCACGCCTGAGACCCCCGCCGTCCGGGAAAATGTCGCCCCGTACACGGCAGCAGCCGGCGTCAGTGCCAGTACCGCCGCGCCAAGCAGGGCGCAGGCCGATACCGTCCATCTATATTTTAAAAAATGCATTCTTATTTTCTCTCCTGTGTCGCCTCGGACTTCTCCAGGTTCGCGGTACCGCGGACGATGTAGATGGGTCTGTCCTTGAGTTCCGTGAAGAGAATCGAGATATATTCCCCGATAATCCCCACAACAACAAAAAGCATGGCAAACATGAAGCAGAGCGCCACGACGATGGTGGCATACCCGCTCGGTGTGCCGAGCGCAACACGGCTCCAGATCGTATAGATCATCAGCAGGAGTCCGAGAAAACCTACAAAAAGTCCCGAATATACGCCGAGCTTAAGCGGCAGATCCGAGAAACACAGAATTGTATTAATAGAAAAGCGCACCAGTTTTCTGATGCTGTATTTGCTCTCTCCGGCTATCCTGGGCTTCGCCGCATAAGGAATCACGGTCTTCCGGAAGCCGATATTCTGGACATATCCCCTGAGGAAACGGACCTTCTCCCGGTAATTTCTGCGCAGCACATCCGCAGCATTCTTCGACAGGGCGAAGAAATCGGAAGCATTGTCCAGGAGCTCCACATCGGAGATACGGTTAATAAACCAGTAAAATCCTGCACTGGTAATATTCTTGATGAGACCCGCGGAATGATTCTCCGTGCGGACCATGTTGATAACCTCAAAGCCCTCATCAAATCTGCCGCAGATCACGGGAAGGAGCTCCGGCGGGTGCTGGAGATCCGCGTCCATGCAGACGATCCCGTCGCCGGATGCGTAGTCGATGCCGGCGATCATGGCGGCTTCATGCCCGAAATTTCTGGAGAATTCTATCACGCGCACCTTCGGGTTTTCCGCCGCAAACTGCGAGAGAATCTCCCCCGAACGGTCCTCTGAACCGTCATTGACAAAGACCAGCTCATAATCCCAGGGCAGGTCCTCCATAATCGGTTCTGTGGTTTTGTAGAATTCTTCCAGGGCGGCCTCCTCATTGAATACGGAAACCACCACTGACAGTGTCTTTGTCTTATCCATCTCAGGCTTCTTCTGTCCAGAATGTAAAATCAGAATGCTCCGGATGGCGCTTATCCTTCGGCGGAAGCTGCATGTAGTCTCCGTAGAGCTGTCTGAGCATCTCGTCGTAGGCCGCCGGTGCCATCAGGACCGTGTCCTCGAAGGGGATGTCGATAACCTCCTCCAGCCAGCGGCTTTTCAGGGTTACGTACATCCAGTCCGGTGCATAGTTTGTATAATACATGTGTTTTGTTTTCTTTTTGCGGTCTTTCGCGGCCAGCTTCTTCTGCAGGCGGTAAATCGCCGGCATCGGAATCAGCTTTCCTGCTCCTGCGAGCACATGCACGCGAAGTCTGTCCGCCGGACTGTATTTCTCATAATCCAGGTCCCGGCGGTGTCCCATGGCAAGTCCGTACACCGCCTTCTGCAAAAAGCGCGCCGCACGGTCGCCATATCTGCTGTCAGGTATCCGGTCTATCACAAAGATGTCTATCCACAGATGATTCAGGCGCTCGTCATAGAAGGCCGTCTCCTCATTCTCCGAATACCGCTTGCTTTTCTCGTATATCAGTCTTGCCGTAAAGTCATAGAATACCTCCCCCTTCCGGATATCCTCCGGCCGAAGAAGGGTGATGCCTTCCGGGAGCTCCCGCTTTGCCACTCTCTGAAACATCTCGTAGTTATTCCGGGTCATGGCGATATCCACATCGTCATCCCAGGGAATGAAGCCGTGGTGGCGCACTGCTCCCAGAAGCGTCCCGGAATCCAGGATGTATTTCAGATTGTATTTCCGGCAGATACGGTCAATCTCCTTCAGCATGATGAGGTTAGCGCGGTGTACCTCCGTCAGATCGTATGATGTATTTCCCATCGCTTCCTCCGTCTGCGCGGCGGTTAATTTCTCCCGGCCGCGGCTTTTGCGAGAATTTCGGCCATGTAGTCGATCTTCTCATCCGTCATTCCCGGATAAACGCCCACCCAGAAGGTGTCGCGCATGATCCGGTCGGTGTTTTCGAGACTGCCGGCGATGCGGTAGCCCCGCTGTTCCCTGCGCATCTCATCGAAGCAGGGATGTTTGGTCAGGTTGCCCGCAAAGAGCATCCTGGTCTGAATACCCGCGTCCTCCACAAAACGGACAACCTCTGTCCGGTCCGTGCCGGGGCGGCAGGTGAGCAGGAAGCCGAACCAGTCCGGATTCGCGTTCTCCGCGGCCTCCGGAAGAATATAGTACTGTTCCGCCTTCCGTTCCTTCAGTCCCGCAAGAAGTCTTGCGTGATTATGCCGGCGCCTTTCGGCAAACCCCGGCATCTTCTGCAGCTGCGCGCAGCCGATGGCCGCCTGCATGTCCGTCGCCTTCAGATTGTATCCGAAGTGGGAATAGACATACTTGTGGTCATATCCCGCGGGAAGCTCGCCGTAGGTGCCGTCAAACCGATGGCCGCAGGTGTCGTCCTTTCCCGGCGGGCAGACACAGTCTCTTCCCCAGTCCCGGAAGGAACGGACGATACGGCCGAGCAGCGGATTGTCGGTGTACACGGCGCCGCCTTCTCCCATGGTCATGTGATGGGGCGGGTAGAAGCTGGACGTGCCGATATCACCGATGGTGCCTGTGAATCTCTCTTTACCATCCAGAGTGTAGGTGCTGCCCAGGGCATCGCAGTTATCCTCCACCAGCCACAGGTTATGCTTCCTGCAGAAGGCGGAAACCGCGCCCAGATCGAAGGGATTGCCCAGAGTGTGGGCGATCATGACCGCCTTTGTCTTCTCCGAGTATGCCTTCTCCAGCATCGAAACATCAATATTGTACTGCGGAATGGTCACATCCACAAAGACCGGCACCGCGCCGTACTGGATCATCGGGGTGACCGTGGTGGGAAATCCCGCCGCCACCGTGATGACCTCATCTCCCCGCTTCACCTGCCGTTCTCCCAGAAGGGGAGAGGTCAGGGCCATAAAGGCCAGCAGGTTTGCGGAGGAGCCGGAATTCACCAGGGATACGTGGCGGACATGGAGATATTCCCCGAGCCCCTTCTCAAACTGCTCCGTATAGCGGCCGGAGGTCAGCCAGAATTCCAGGGCGCTGTCCACCAGGTTTACCATCTCCTCGGCGTCATAGACTCTCGACGCGTAAGGAATCCTCTGTCCCGGTGCAAATGCCGTTTCCGTGTTATGATATTTATCGCAGTAATCGCGAACGCGCGCAAGGATATCCAGGCGCGCCTGTTCTTTCTCAGTCATTCAGAATTGCCTCTTTCACATATCAATCATCCAGGGCTTCCCGGATCTGTTCGTCTGTCACAGCCCGCATATCCTCGCCGGCTGCCCAGGCCTTAGTCCATGCCACGGTCTCCCGAATCGCCTCATCAATATGCAGCTTCGGCTCCCAGCCGAAGGTTCTGCGGATTCTTGCGCAGTCCAGCTTCAGGAAATTCGCCTCGTGGGGGCCGTCCTCCCGGACAGACCTCCAGGACATTCCCCTGCCCCAGAACCGGCAGAAGAGCTCCGCCAGTTTTCCGGTTTCCACGCAGTCGCAGTCATCGGGCCCCACATTGTAGCTGCCCTGAAGCTCAGGGTGCTTCCACTGCTCCATTGCCACCATCAGGTACACGAGCAGCGGGTCAAGCACATGCTGGTAAGGACGGATGGAATGCGGATTCCGGAGAATCACCTCTTCCTTCGCCAGGGCTGCCCGGACACAGTCCGGAATGATGCGGTCCTTCGCGAAATCACCGCCGCCGATGACATTGCCGGCCCGGCAGGTGGATATGGCGCAACTTCTCCTGTCCTCCCCGAAGAAGGACCTGCGGTAGCTGGCCGTCACCAGCTCCGAGCAGGACTTGGAGTTGGAATAGGGGTCATAGCCGTCAAGGCGCTCATTCTCCCGGTAGCCGTATTCCCACTCCCGGTTCAGGTACACCTTGTCCGTGGTGACATTTACCAGGGAACGCACAGACTCGGTAAGCCTTGCGCACTCCAGCACGTTCACCGTGCCCATCACATTGGTCTCATAGGTATAGACCGGCTCTTCGTAGGATTCCCGGACAATGGGCTGGGCCGCCAGGTGAAACACAATCTCCGGCTGCACGCGCCGGAAGGTCTCCCCCAGGGCCGCAAGATCCCGGATATCCCCCTTCACCTGGTCTATCGTCTCTTCCAGCTTAAGAATATCAAAAAAGCTCGGATCGGTGGGCGGATCCAGTGCGTAGCCCGTCACCTGCGCTCCCATGAGCGTGAGGATCCTGACAAGCCACGCACCCTTAAACCCGGTGCTGCCGGTCACAAGCACTTTCTTTCCACGGTAGAATTCCGATAATGTCATCTCAGAATACTCCTTCATCCCGTCAGGCCGCCGTCTGCATGGAGATCTGCCCGGATTCTGTCTTTCTCAGGACCAGATCTTCCAGGGGGCGTTCCCGGTATCCCACATCTCTTCCAGCTGTCTGTGATCCCTCTGGGTGTCCATGCACTTCCAGAAGCCGTTATGCTGATAAACCATCAGCTGGCCGTCCTTCGCCATGTTCTCCAGGGGAGACTTCTCAAAGACAGTCTCGTCGCCTTCGATATAATCAAATACCTGCGGATTCATCACCATGAAGCCGCCGTTCACGATTCGCCCGTCGTCGTCGTTCTTCTCGCGGAATTCCCGGATCTGGCCGCTCTCATCCACGGTCATGATGCCGAACTGCTGCCCCACATTGACGCCGGTGATGGTGGCGATCTTTCCGTGGCTCTGATGGAACTTCACCAGGGCCGCGAGATCCACGTCAGACACGCCGTCTCCGTAGGTCAGAAGGAAGGGCTCCTCATTCAGGTACTCCCGTACCCGCTTGATCCGCCCGCCGGTCATGGTGTGCAGCCCTGTATCCACCAGGGTCACCTTCCAGGGCTCCGCGTGCTTGTGCAGCACCTCCATCCGGTTATTGGCCAGATCGAAGGTGATGTCCGCAGTGTGCAGGAAATACTGGGCGAAGTACTCCTTCACCACATACTGCTTATATCCGAGACATACCACGAAATCATTGTATCCGAATTTCGAATAATACTTCATGATGTGCCAGAGAATCGGCTGTCCGCCGATCTCCACCATGGGCTTTGGTTTCAGGTAGCTTTCCTCGCTGATGCGCGTGCCGAACCCGCCGGCCAGGATAACAACTTTCATAGCACAACCCCCTGAACATTCTAATTAATACTATATTCAAACAGTAAAACAGGCAAGTAAAAGTTTTCTTAACTCCGCCTCACAGCTCCATTACCATCTCCTGCCACGGCTCGCCGCCCCAGAAGGAATCCGAGTCTCCGGCATGGACAAAACCGAATTTCCGGTACATCTCTATCTTTTCCGGATGGCAGGTCAGAATCAGGCGTTTTCTGCCTTTTTCCTTCTCCCGGGCCGCATAACGGCGCACCAGCTCTCCGGCCAGGCCCTGCCTGCGGTACTCCGGCATCACATCCAGGCCCAGCAGCATAATACCGGTGCCCCGGGGATTATGGAGGCGCACATCCGTAAAAAATTCATCCCTGAACCGGGTCTCGTCGGTGGCAAGTCCGTTCAGAAAACCGGCGATATGCCCGGTTCTGCGGTCGATGGCCAGCAGAAACAGCTCAGGGCAGGTTTCGATCCGCTCTTTTATCCGTTCCGGCCTGCAGGCTTCGTTGGGCGGAAAGCAGACCGCTTCCACCTCCCCCGCCTCCTGCGCCTCCGCAGGGGCCGC
>JAGBNL010000074.1 GCA_017634415.1 Clostridium sp. | reverse complement strand
GGCTTGTTTTTCCCGTGATAGTCGCTGCCGCCGCTGACCAGGAGTCCTTTTTCCTGCGCGGTGCCTAGAAGGCCCTGTATCTCCTTCTCCGTGTATCTGGAATACCAGCATTCCAGTCCCTGCAGGCCGTAGGACAGAAGGGTCTCAAGCTGGGCCTGAAATTCTTCGGCGCCTATCCGTCTCTCTCCTTCCCCGCCCAGGGGATGTGCCCATACCGGGATGCCGCCCGCGGCCAGGATCGCCTTCACCGCCATGGAAGCCGGAATTCTCGTGTTTCCGGTTTTCATTTTCTGGCCGTGATCATCTATATACAGGTCAATCGCCTCTTTGACATCGGTCACAAGACCGCGCTTTATCAGAAGCGACGCGATATGCGGTTTTCCCACACTGGTCCTGGAGAGAAGCCACTGCATCTCATCACTGTCAAAAACAATGCCGTGCTGCACGCGCAGGTGTTCCAGCCGCTCATAGAACTTCCGGTCCCGCAGGCGCTCGCCCTCCGCCACGGCCTCCCGTATATCCGGAGACTTCGGGTCATAGGCATAGCCGAGAATGTGGCATTTGCCCGCATCGGATTTGCAGGAGAATTCAATCCCCCGGAAGAAGGTCATATCCTCCGGCACAACCCGCGCCATCTCGTCACAGCCCGCGATGGTGTCATGGTCTGTCAGGGCAAAGGTTGTGATCTCCCGTCTGCGGAGCTTTTCGATAATCTCCGCCGGTGTATCGCTTCCGTCCGAATAGGCGCTGTGCATATGAAGATCCGTATGTGTCAGAATTTTTTCCATCTTACATGTGCTCCGGTGATTCCATTCCAAGAAGGTCCATACAGGTGTCAAGAATCATGCCCGTAAGACGTATCAGGCTGATAAATCCGGCCTTTCTCTCCTCATCTGGTTCAGACAGTATTTTGTTTTCCAGGTAGAAATCGTTGAACGCATCCGCGCACTCCGCCATGAACTGGCATACGCGGTGGGGCGCCGTCTCGGAGAATGCCGCCTCGATGGTCTCGCCGAAACGGCACAGGGAAAGCATCAGCTTCTTCTCGGAATCTCCGAAGGCCGGTCGGATGACAAGCTCCGGCAGGCTTCCCTTCTCCTCGGCATAACGCGAAAGAATCGACTTGATTCTCACAACCATATACTGGATATGGGGTCCTGTATTGCCCTCAAAGGAGGTAAATCTCTCTACATCGAAGATATAATCCTTGGTGGCCTGATTGGACAGATCGCCGTACTTGATTGCTGCCAGCGCAACCTTGCGGGAGGTTTCTTCTATCTCCTCCTCCGGAACCTTGTCCTTCTCCCGGATCTTTTCGCATACCGCTTCGTTGATATCCCGCAGCAGATATTCCAGACGCATGACGCCGCCCTCCCTGGTCTTGAAGGGACCGCCGTCCTTGCCGTTCATGGTGCCGAATCCGAGGAAGATCATCTTCGTCTCCTCCGGAACGATGCCTGCCTTCTTAGCCGCGCGGAACACCTGGATGAAATGAAGCTCCTGTCTTTTATCCACCACATAGATGTAGCGGTCCGGACGGTAATCCTTTTCTCTCTGCACCAGGGTTGCCAGATCCGATGTGGCATAGAGAGCCGCTCCGTCGGATTTGCGGATGATGCAGGGCGGGTATTCCCTGGAATCTCCGGGTTCCGCGATATCCACCACCAGCGCTCCGTTTGACTCATAGGCAAGGCCTTTGTCGATGAACTCCTGAATCAGCGCCGGGATATAGGGATCCGCGTCGCTCTCTCCCTTCCAGAGGTCAAAATGCACATTCAGATTGTCATAATTTCTCCGGAGATCTGCGAGAGATACGTTCATGATGTGACGCCACAGCGCACGGTAGGGCGCGTATCCCTGCTGAAGCTTCAGGGTCGCCTGGTGCGCCCGCTCCGCAAAGGCCTCATCCTCTTTTGATTTTCTGCTGGCGGCAGGATAGATCTCCTCCAGCTCCGAGATGGTGAAGGGAGGCTCCGCGGGAAACTCTCCGCTGTAATCCGGGTCAAAATAGACCAGGCCGGGCTGCCGCTCCTGAAGCTCTGTGATGATAAGGCCCATCTGCAGTCCCCAGTCGCCCAGATGTACATCGCTGATGACCTTATGTCCCATATAGCGGGCCAGTCTCTGCACGCTCTCACCGATCACGGCCGAACGCAGATGACCGACGTGAAGGGGCTTGGCCACATTCGCGCCCCCGAAATCAACGATGATGGTTTCCGGAAACTCCGCTTCCCGGAGGCCGAACTTTGCATCCTGGCTGAGCTTCTGCACGTATTCAGCCAGCCATTCCCTGCTCAGCCGGATATTGATAAAGCCGGGCATGACAGCGCCGATCTCCTCAAACATGGGGTTTTTTCCGGCCAGCTCCGTCACGGCGGCGGCGATATCAATGGGCTTTTTATGATACTGCTTCGCGCAGGCCATGGCGCCGTTGCACTGATATTCACAGAGATCCGGCCGGTTGGACCTGGTCACGAGAGCATATTTCGGATCAAATCCGGCCTCCTCGAAGGCCGGTTTCAGGCTTTCCGCAATCAGTTCAGTTATTGTTTTCATTTTTTATTTTATCTCCTTCAATGCCTTCCGGACATCTTTCCGGAACTGTTCCCAGGCATCCTCATGCTCCACATAATACTTCGGGCAGATCTTCCCGTTCACATCATAATGCCGGATAACATTTTTCTCTTTCAGGTCTGTCTCCGCAAGAATCCAGGCTGTCAGCTTCACCAGGCTCTCATAGGTGGCGTCGGTAAATTTCCCGTCCTCGTCCGGATGGCAGCACTCGATGGCCACCGTATCGGAATTGCGGTTGTTGGACGCATAGGCCTTCTCATCCATGGGGATAATCTGAACGATCTCTCCGTCCAGCCCGATGATAAAATGACAGCTGGCGTAGGTTTTGCTGCTGTCCGTCTGGTATTCCAGCCCCTCAAAATATCCCCTGTTCTGTTCTGCCGTCGTCCCGGGGTTTGCCACATAGTGGATGACCACATCATTGATGCGCTCCATCTTAAGGCCCGGCCGGGCATACTTTCCAGTCGGGATAAACTGCTGGTTTATCCATTCCGGAGCCCGGAGAGCGCTCAGGTCCACGTATTTCCTTCTGGCCAGGAAGTCTCCATCACTGTATCGGCCCCACAGGAGGCCGGCTGCAAATGACAGCGCCATCAGGAGAATGGTCAGAAGGATTCTGCGAAGAATCCTCAAACGGACCCTTTTCCGCCTCGCCGCGTCCGACCCCCGGCTTCTCGGGGACCTGCGGCTGTTGTTTTCTTCCCGGTTATCTCTGTTCAACACTTTCTCCTTTGAACCGCTCTAAGCCGCGGGGCTCTCGCCCCTTCGGGGCGAGCTAAACTGCAGGAACGCCTGCGGCGTTCCTCTGAACCGCTCTAAGCCGCGAGGCTCTCGCCCCTTCGGGGCGAGCAGAATCGAAAGGAGGGGGACTGCCGCAGGCAGCATCAAGATGCATTCTGCAGCACTCCCCCTGCTCTCACAGTGGACTTTCGTCTGATTATGCTCTGGACAGGTACTCACCGGTACGGGTGTCGATCTTAACCTTGTCACCGATATTGACAAACAGTGGCACGGAGATCTGTGCGCCTGTCTCGACTGTCGCCGGCTTGGTAGCGCCGGTAGCGGTATCGCCCTTGAATCCCGGCTCTGTATCCGTAATCTCAAGCTCCACGAAAAGCGGTGCTTCGATGGAGAAGATATTGCCGTTGTAGGAAAGTACCTTTACGGACTCATTCTCCTTGACGAACTTCATGGCGTCACCTGCCAGATCCTCGCTGAGGGTAATCTGCTCATAAGTGTTTGTATCCATAAAGTTGAAGAGGTCGCCATCCTTATAGAGGAACTGCATGTCAACCTTGTCGATTCTCGCGGTCGGGAACTTCTCCGTCGGACGGAAGGTTCTCTCTACGACGCCGCCGTTGATGACGTCTTTAATCTTTGTTCTGACGAAAGCAGCACCCTTGCCCGGCTTAACATGCTGGAACTCCATGATCTGATAGACGACTCCGTCGATCTCCAAAGTAATACCGTTTCTGAAATCACCTGCTGATACCATAAATAAAATTCCTCCTTAGAATCGTGCTGCCACACTTAGATCTTTTATATAATATACGAAACCAAAGTCTTTTTCAACCATTTCTTTTCTGCTTGCCCCCGAAGGGGCGAGAGCCCCGCGGCTTTGAGCGGTTCAAAGGAACGCCGCAGGCGTTCCTTCAATTCCGTTTTTCCCTGCGTTCCCGAAGGCGCCGCCGTACGTAGCTCAGAATGAACGGTCCCTCCAGATAGCGCTTCAGGACAATCTGGATTTCCTCCCGCGGGTTGATGGGAAGAACCAGAATGGAACGGATCCCTGCCCAGTTTGCGCACCAGATATCCGTGAAGAGCTGATCCCCCACGAGAATGGTGCTGTTCCTGTCTGTGCCCATGATTTCCATGGCCTTCGTGCAGGCGGAGGGCAGCGGTTTGTTCGCCTTCCAGGTATAGTCGGAATGCACCGCATCCGCCAGCTTCTGCACCCGTTCCTTCCGGTTGTTGGAAACCAGGCAGGTAGCGAAACCGATGCGGTGCAGTTCCTCAAAGAGGGCGACCACCCGTTCATCGGCAGGCGCGCCGTGCTCCGTCAGGGTATTGTCGATATCGAAGATAATGCCCCGGAATCCGGCCTCATACAGCTTTTCGTAGGGAATGGTGTAGGCGCTTCTTATAAACTTCCACGGAAAAAAAGGATTACTTTTCATCACTTTTGCTCTCCAGGATCTTCCCCAGCTCCTCCATGAAAGTATGGACGTCCTTGAACTGCCTGTATACGGAGGCAAAACGGACATAGGCCACCTCATCCAGGTCCTTCAGCTTCGACATCACCAGCTCGCCGATGAATTCCGTGGAAATCTCCCGCTCTTCCCTTCCGAGGATTTCATTTTCCACCTCATTGACCAGATGGTCTATCTGCTGGGGAGAAACCGGCCGCTTATGGTAGGACCGCAGCACGCCGTCCTCTATCTTGGAACGGTTATACAGCTCTCTGGTGTTGTCCTTTTTTATGACCATAAAGGGAATGGTCTCCAGCTTCTCGTAGGTGGTAAACCGGCGGCCGCAGCGATCACACTGTCTTCTGCGCCGTATGCTGTTATCCTCTGCCGGTCTTGAATCAATTACTTTTGTATCAGATGCATTGCAGTAAGGGCAGTTCAATGAATACCTCCTTCAGGGGATTCAGGCGCACAGGTCTGCGATGACCCGCGCGAATATCTTGGCTGCTTTGACCAGGTCTTCGATGATGACGAACTCATCCGGACCATGCATATGATTGTCGGTTCCCGGAAGCATGGCGCCGAAGGCCACGCCGTTCTTCAGGTCATGCACGTAGGTGCCTCCTCCGGTGGATTCGCAGCCGCCCGGAAGTCCCGTAACCTCCTCGTAGTTCCGGTTCAAGGTTTTCACGAACTCGGAATTTCCATCCACCACATGAGGCGGCGTCATGGAGTTGTTCAGCAGTTCAAATCCGTTTTCCTCAAACTTTTTCTTCAGAACCTGCAGCACATTCTCCTCATTTCCCACAGCGGGGATTCTGGCATCGAAACCGGCGGAAAGCTCATGCTCATCCATGTGGAACAGGGAGAAGGCAACTGTCAGCGCTCCGGAGACCTCATCCGACATGGCCACGCCCAGTGCCCGGCCCTCTGTATCCCCCCAGGGGATCAGCTTTTCTATGGCGCGCAGTGCCCGCACATTCTCCGCATCCGCAAAATGCAGCTGGGCCAGCAGCTTCAGAAGCGCCTTAAGGGCGTTCTTTCCCTCCGCAGGCGTGGACGCATGGGCCGTCACGCCGAAGGCCTTCACCAGAAGGCGTCCGCCGCGGCCGCTTACGGTGAAGGTTACGCCGGTCTCCTTTGTAACCTTCTCACAGAGTTCCCTGACATTATCGTCATCGAATCCTTCAATCACGCACTCGGCCCGGTCCGGCACCACATTGAACCGGATACCGGAATCCACGGAGATAAGCCTGGGCAGTTCCTCTGCCGCAGTTTCGAAGGATGCGCGAATCTCGCCCGGCAGTCTTCCCTTCTCCACATTTGTGACCGGGAAAGAGGCATCCGGGGAAAATGTCATCGGCGCCTCGGCCTCCTCGTTATAATACTGTACGATATCGCTGCTTCCGCTCTCCTCATCCGTTCCCAGAATCAGCCGGCAGTTCTTTGTCACCGGGATGTTCAAATCTTTAATGCAGCGCATGGCATAAAGCGCCGCCATGGCCGGCCCCTTGTCATCCGCGGTTCCCCGGCCGTAGATTCTGCCGTCCTTCACGAGAGGCTTATAGGCCTCCGTTACAGTCCAGCCTTCCCCGGCGGGCACAACATCAAGATGGGCAAGAATATCCAGCTGGACAGGTCTGTTATTCAGATCCAGCGTTCCCACAAAATTGTCATAATTCCGGATGCTGAAGCCGTACTGCTCTCCCAGATCCGTCGCGGTTCTCAGCGCCTTTGCCGGTCCTTCCCCGAAGGGCATGCGCTGAACGTATGCGCTGCGCTCACTGTTGATGCTGCAGAGCGTTATGATATCATTTACCATCTCATCCCTGTGGGCATCAATATACTCATCTATCATTTTCCTGTAATCCATATCCGTTACCTCCTGCATTCCGGATGAAAAATCAAAGGGGGCAGCTATCGTTACCGTCCGGATAGTTGCTCTGCGGGATCAGTTCGTTCCGAATTCGTCCAGACTAAGCTTCGGATTCCGCTCCTTTACCATGCCCACGCTCCATTCATGGGCGAACAGCAGCAGCGGATTGCCCCTGAGGTCCCGTATCCGCTTCATATCCGAAGTTCCCTGGATGGATTCCGGGTCCACCTCGTTCCAGTTTCTGATCCAGCGGATATGCTCATAGGGCAGCTGATCCAGGGCCACCTCCACATTGTACTCATTTTTCAGCCGGAAGGTCAGCACCTCAAACTGCAGCACGCCGACGGCACCCACGATGATCTCCTCCATACCGGAGTTCATCTCCTGGAAGATCTGTATCGCGCCCTCCTGGGCGATCTGCTCGATGCCCTTGACAAACTGCTTGCGCTTCATGGTGTCGATCTGGCGTACTCTGGCAAAATGCTCCGGCGCGAAGGTCGGGATGCCCTCAAAGGTGACCGTTTTGTCCGACTCGCACAGGGTGTCGCCGATGGAGAAGATGCCGGGATCGAAGATGCCGATGATATCGCCGGCGTAGGCTTCCTCCACGATCTTGCGCTCATCCGCCATCATCTGCTGGGGCTGGGTAAGCCTTACCTTCCGCCCGCCCTGCACATGATTCACCTCCATGCCGGCCGTAAACTTTCCGGAAACGATGCGCATGAAGGCCACGCGGTCCCTGTGGGCCTTGTTCATATTCGCCTGGATCTTGAAGACAAAGCCCGTGAAGTTCTCATCAAAGGGATCCACCGTTCCCTCCGCCGTCTTCCGGGGAAGCGGCGAGGTGGTCATCTTCAGGAAATGCTCCAGGAAGGTCTGCACGCCGAAATTTGTGAGTGCGGACCCGAAAAACACGGGCGTCAGTTCTCCTGCGCTCACCCGTTCCTGATCAAACTCCGCACCCGCTCCGTCGAGCAGGTCCAGATCGTCGTGAAGATGCTCGAAGTTTGTGAACCCGATGGCTTCCTCCAGATCGGGATCATCCAGATCGTAATCCCTCTCGGAAACTGCCTTCTGGCCGCTCATATTGGCCTTGAAGGTCTCTATCTTCCTGGTCTCCCGGTCATAGACGCCCTTGAAATTCTTGCCGCATCCGATGGGCCAGTTGATGGGACAGGTGTGAATGCCCAGGACATTCTCAATCTCATCCAGAAGCTCGAAGGGATCCCTGGTCTCCCGGTCCATCTTGTTGACGAATGTGAATATGGGAATATGGCGCAGCACGCAGACCTTGAACAGCTTGATGGTCTGGGCCTCCACGCCCTTGGACCCGTCGATGACCATGACCGCGGAGTCCGCCGCCATCAGGGTCCGGTAGGTATCCTCGGAGAAATCCTGATGTCCCGGGGTGTCCAGTATGTTAATGCAGTATCCGTCATAGTTAAACTGCAGCACGGAGGAGGTCACCGAGATTCCTCTCTTCTTCTCGATCTCCATCCAGTCCGAGACCGCATGCTTTGTCGCCTTTCTTCCCTTCACGGTTCCCGCCAGGTTTATGGCTCCGCCGTAGAGAAGAAACTTCTCCGTCAGTGTTGTCTTACCGGCATCCGGGTGGGATATGATGGCGAATGTACGTCTTTTCTCTATCTCCTGATGTAAACTGCTCAAATAAAACCTCCTTCTGAGCTCCCGAAAAAGAGCCAGTAATATTTTATGTCACAGGCATCCGCAAGTCAACTGATTCTTGCCTTTGAACACAGGATCTTGTATACTCGGATATGGCGGAACACAAAACACAGCCTGCCGGAACAGGAGGTCCCCATGATCCTCGCAGTGGATATCGCGAATACAACCATCTCCATCGGATGCATCGATAATACGAAAACCTACTTCTGGGAGCGCATCACCACAGTGATCGGAAAACCGAACCTGGAATATGCCATTTCCCTGAAGAATATACTGGATATCTACGGAATCGCCCCTTCCGCCATTGAGGGGGCTGTCGTCTCTTCCGTTGTGCCGCCTCTGAACCGCACCCTTTCGGAAGCCATCCGCAAAATCACCGGCATCCGGCCGCGTTTTGTGGGATCCGGCATGAAAACAGGGCTGAATATCCGCATGGATAACCCCAAAAGCGTGGGCAGCGATATGATCGTGAACGCTGTGGGCGCCCTGCGTGAGCATAAGCCGCCCCTCATCATCGTCGATACCGGCACCGCCACCACCATCTCCGTGGTTGACGAAAACTGCAACTATATCGGCGGCTGCATCCTGCCGGGGCTCCGCCTCTCCCTGGATGCGCTCTGCTCCGGGACGGCCCAGCTTCCCAAGATCAGCCTGGAAGCGCCGAAGCACATCATCGGCAAAAACACGGAAGACAGTATGCGCAGCGGCGTGGTCTGCGGCCACGCGGATATGATATGCGGCCTGATAACGCGGATAGAGCAGGAACTCGGATGCGAACCGGCTATTATCGCCACCGGCGGCATATTCAAGCTCCTGCTCCCCTACATGACTCATCCTGTAATATATGACGGAACCCTTCTTCTGAAGGGTCTTCTGGAACTGTACCGGAAGAATTCCTGACGGAATTACTGTACGACAGATTCCTCAAGTATCCTGTCAATCTTTCCCAGATCCAGACCGAGACCGAAGCCGAAGGGATTTACCACGATCCCGTCGGCTTTTTTCGCGAGCTTTCTCAGATCCGCAAAGCTCACCTCCGCCGCCTCATAGATGTGTTTTTTGTCAAAACGGAAGAATTCCGTGGGATCGCTGAATACGGCGTAATATCTTCCGCCGGCCTTGTTGGTGACCATGGGGTTCTTTCCGTTCTCCGGATTCATGGGCAGAAGAAACATGGCGTGGGAAAGGGTGCTGCTGAAATCCTTCTGCGCGGCCGGAGTCACGCTGTTTTTCGCAATTCCCTGATAAAACCGGTTTGCTGCCCGCACCAGTCCCGGGTTCAGTCTCTTTGCCGTCTCCTCATCAGGTCTGTCAATCAGATTAAACAGGGACATGCTGAAGGCATGGTCCTGTCCCCTGTCAATGGTAACCGCCTCAAATCCGCTGCGGTACAGGTCATTGAAAAATCCCAGCCGCTGCTTCGGGGCGATCTCTACCTCCCGGACCTCCAGGCCGAAATCCCGGATGTTGCGGACATTGTCCTCCGCGAAACGGTGCTCCGTGAACAGCCATGCCGTCGGCACCTCATTCTCCTCATCCAGGTAGAAATTGTTGGTCACCCTGACGATAATTGTGTACATTTCTTCTTCTGTGCGGATCAGATCACAGATCCGGCTGATGGTGCTGCGATCCGTCTCCTCGCCGCATCCCATGAGTATTCTGCCTAATTCCTTCATTTTTTCCTCCTGACCCTGAAAAAGGACCACACCGCTGTCAGCAGCATGGTCCCTGAAAATTTCCGCATTAATTATTTATCTCTTGTTCTTAAGAAAACTGGGAATACTGATCTGCGTCTGTGTCTGAGTCGGCGTAAACGGCTGCTGAGAAGGCTGCGGGAACGGCTTTACGTTCTCCTTCTTCTCTGCGGTCTGTGCCGCGCCGGGCACATAGGCCGATTCAGGCTTGTAAGACTGCACAGGCTGCGGAGCCGCCGGCTTCGGTCTGGCCGGAGTCTGGCTCTGGGCAAATGTTCCCGCCGGTCTCGGCATGGTGCCTGCGCTTCCGTGCTCGTCAAGTCCCGTGGCAATCACGGTGATGGTGCACTCATCCTGTGCATTCTCATCGTACATGGCGCCGAAGATGATATTCGCGTCATCGCCGGAGAGCTCCTGCACATAGGTTGCGGCTTCATTCGCCTCGATGAGGCTGATATCACCGGAAATATTGATGATCACATGGCTTGCGCCGTCGATGGTGGTCTCAAGAAGCGGGCTGGAAACAGCCTGCTTGACGGCCTCGACAGCCTTGTCATCGCCCTTGGCGTGGCCGATACCGATGTGGGCGATGCCCTTGTCAATCATGACGGTCTGTACATCCGCAAAGTCCAGATTGATGAGACCCGGAACATTGATCAGGTCGGTGATTCCCTGTACCGCCTGCTGCAGGACCTCATCCGCCTTGCGCAGCGCATCGGGCATGGTGGTTCTGCGATCCACGATCTCAAGAAGCTTATCGTTGGGGATGACGATCAGAGTGTCAACACTGGCCTTCAGCTTCTCAATGCCGTTCAGGGCATTGTTCATACGCTGCTTTGCCTCAAACCGGAAGGGCTTGGTAACAACGCCGACTGTGAGAATGCCCATATCCTTGGCGATTCTTGCGATGACGGGAGCCGCGCCGGTACCTGTACCGCCGCCCATACCGCAGGTGACAAATACCATGTCCGCGCCTTTCAGAGCGGTCTGGATATCATCCTGGTTCTCCTCCGCTGCCTTCTCTCCCACCTCAGGCTGTGCGCCTGCGCCGAGACCCTTGGTCAGCTTCTCGCCAATCTGCATCTGTGTGGATGCCCTGCACATGGACAGCGCCTGCTTATCCGTGTTCACACCGATAAACTCCACACCGGCAATATTCTCATCAATCATTCTGTTAACAGCATTGTTTCCGGCTCCGCCGACGCCGACGACAATGATTCTTGCCGAGTTCTCTGACTCGCTCATCTTGACCTCTAACAAAATGCTTCCTCCTCCTGAAACTCCTATCTCCACTCAGCTTCGTTCGCCGCACTGCGGCAAAGAGCAGTCACTCTTCCGAAAACTGTACAAATCATATTATCCTACCCCATAAAAGGGCAGGGTAACTAACTACTATATTTTATTTCCCCGAAAAAATCAATACTAATTCTGCTCAAATCTGTACATGGGGTTATTATTTGATCCGTCAAAGCTGTCAAGATACAGGGTGCCGGACAGATCCGGATAGTCCGCAAGGATATCCTTCAGCTCCATCAGTTTCCCGCTGATGTTGTCGCTTGAGCCCAGCCGGACCGTCATGTTCCCGATATACAGCGTCGCTTCCTTGCTCTCGTTGAAGCTGATCCGGTCCGTCTTGATATTGCTCGTTTCCAGAACCTGTGTCAAAATAAGGATTTCCCCGAACACCTCCGGGTCATTTACGGGAAGGGCCTGGTTCAGAACGATGTGGCCGAAGCTCATTCCCGTGACCAGCGGGACGTCTTCTATCACCTCCTGGGTGCTCTCCACCACCATGCCGTCCTTATCAAAGTACATATTGCTTCCCATATAGCTCACATAGCCCACCAGGCTTTTCTCATATACGATGAGTTCGACCCGGACAGGGTCTCTGTAGGCGATGCGGTAATCCTCCACAAAGGGGATGGATTTATGAGGACGAAGCCGGTACTGCAGATAGGTCAGAAGGGCGCTCCTTCCGGGAACATCCCCGAAGACTCTCTCCTCCAGCTCCTCCGCGGAATAATGCCGGTTTCCGCTGACGGTCACCTCGTGAATCGGAACTGCGGCAATCAGCAGCAGAAACAGAAGAATGCCCGCGGCGATCATCGCCGGAACCGCTTTCTTCCGATGCAGGAACACGAAATGCCTGACCTTCTCCCCCGTGTCCTGCTCTGCCCGGAACGCCGGGGTTCTCTCTTCGTTATACATTATTCTCTTCCTGTCTGATCTGGTTTGACACACTGAGGGCGATTCCCATCTCCACCATCAGCAGTATGACCGAGGTTCCGCCGTAACTGATAAAGGGAAGTGTAACGCCCGTGTTGGGAATCACGTTGGTAACAACGGCGATATTCAGAATAACCTGGATCGAGATGTGGGCCATAATTCCCACAACCAGCATGGACCCGAAGAGATCCGGGGCATTCTCCGCTATCACCAAAAAGCGGTAAATCATGAACATGAACATCAGAATCAGACAGACCGCGCCGAAGAGTCCCAGCTCCTCGCAGATGATGGAAAAGATCATATCGTTCTGGGCCTCGGGAACAAATCCCAGCTTCTGCAGGCTCTGTCCGAGTCCCTTGCCGAAGATTCCTCCGGAGCCGATGGCGTAGAGTCCCTGAAGAACCTGATATCCGCCGGACCTGGAATACTTGACCGGATTCCTCCAGACATTGATTCTTGCCAGCTGGTAATCCTGCAGGATTCTCATCTTCACCAGCAGATCCCCCAGATAGGGAGCGAGAATCAGCACGCCCACCAGGAACCCCATCAGAGCAAAGAAAGGCCATTTCTTCTTGACGGCGACAAACAGCATCACATAGACGATACCGCAGATGATGATGCCGGAGCTCAGGTTGTTCATGGTAACGAGCATGGCCAGTGGCAGGGACATGAGAATAATCATCCGCACATTCCGCAGCTCATTCACCTTTACGCCGATTCTTGCGATGATCACGGCAATCAGCAGGATCAGCGCGATCTTGATGAATTCCGTCGGCTGGAACTGCACCGGTCCCAGCCTCAGCCACCTTTTCTTTCCGTGAGAGGCAACTCCCAGCGGCGTGGCCGCCGTCAGAATCAGCAGTACAAAGGAAAGCAGATAGGCCGGCACCCCATATTTCGCAAAACGGTGATAATCCAGTTTTGAAACCACCAGCATGAAAAAGAAACTGATCAGCTCGAAAAAGGCCTGCCTCTCCACGAAGTAGGAAGACTTGCCGTAGTCCAGCTGTGCCTTGTAGGAGCTTGCGCTGTAAATCATCACAAGCCCGAAGACACAGAGAAAGATGATGCTGACCAGAAGCTCCAGGTCATAAAACCGGTGTCTCTTCGCCTTTTTTGCTTTGACTTTTCCAGGCATGAATCTTTACCTCAGATTTCTTACATACTCCTTGAACATCTCGCCGCGCTCCTCGAAGTTTTTGAACTGTCCCCAGCTTGCGCATGCGGGTGAAAGCAGCACATAGTCTCCCCTCTCGGCCCTGTCTCTGCAGATATGCACAGCCTCCTCGAGATTCTCGGCGAATATAATGTCGTTAAAGCCGTGGCGTCTTGCGCACTCCGCGATCTTCTCCCTGGTCTGTCCGATGAGCACCAGATACCGGACTTTTCCCTCGAAGGCATCGATCCACTCATCGTACTCGCTGTGCTTGTCATAGCCGCCGCCTATGAGCAGGGTTTTTGCGGGCATGGCGCGGATAGCCTGGATGGCGGCGTCCGGATTGGTTCCCTTGGAATCATTATAATACTTTACGCCGTCGATCTCTTCCACAAACTCGATGCGGTGTTCCACTGCCTTGAATTCTGCCACCGCTTTCCTGATTTTGTCCAGCGGAACGCCGATGGCCCGGGCGATGGCCACTGCTGTCATGACGTTTTCATAGTTATGCCGTCCCAGGAGCTGCATGTCGTGGATGCCCAGAATATCCGTGGTTTCTGCGCCGTCCTTGTAGACGATGCGGTCATTTTCCAGACAGTATCCCTTCTCCAGAACCTCACGGCTGGAGAACCACACCACAGGGATCTGCAGGGTCTTTCCGAACTCCCGGAGGGCGGGATCATCATAGTTCAGAACAACGGTATCCTCCGCCGTCTGGTTCTTTGTGATACTCTCCTTCACCTTCGTATAGCACTCCATGGTGCCGTGACGGTCCAGATGGTCGGGGGTGATATTCGTGATGGCGCTCACATTCGGATGGAAATCGAGGACGGTTTCCAGCATAAAGCTGGAGATCTCCGCCACCGTAACAGAATCATCCGTGGTATCCAGGGCATGTGCCGTATATGGATCGCCGATATTGCCCACAACAAATACGCTGTCGAAGCATGTCTTCATGATCTCTCCGGTCAGCGCGGTTGTGGTGGTCTTTCCGTTGGTTCCCGTAATGGCGCAGAGCTTTCCCTTAGCGTAGTGATAAGCCAGCTGAATCTCTCCCCAGATGGGGATGCCGCATTCCTCAATGAGCTTTACAAAGGGCACCGTCAGCGGGATGCCCGGGCTTACCACAGCCAGCTCCACATCCGCAAGGTCTTCCTTCTTCAGCTCTCCCAGAAGAATCTCCACCGGTTCATTTTCCGCGAACCGCGCGCGGAGCTTCTCCCCGTCCAGCTTATCATTTCCGTCGTAGAGAATTACCTCTCTGTGCTGCGCCAGCAGCAGTCCCGCTGCGGCAAAACCGCTCTTTCCAGCGCCGGCTACAAGAACTTTTTTTCCCATGTTTTTTCCTCCCTACAGTGCCAGATACCCGATAAGACAAAGAATCACGGTAACCATGGTAAACCTGGTCACCACCTGAGTCTCGGACCATCCGCCAAGTTCAAAATGATGATGAATCGGCGCCATCCGGAAAAACCGTTTTCCGTGAGTCCGCTTGAAATATCCAACCTGGATGATCACCGAAACAACTTCTATAAAATAAATAAACCCAATGATAACAATAAACAGCGGCAGCTGCGTCATATAGGCGGCGCCTGCCACAAATCCTCCGATGGCAAGGGAACCGGTGTCCCCCATGAATATCTTCGCCGGATAGGCATTGAACATAAGAAATCCCATGAGGCTGCCGATCACGGCTCCGCAAAGCGGGGCAATGCCCCAGTGCTGCACCAGGGAAACCGCGGCAAAAAAGACAGCCACGGGGATCGTCACGCTGGAGAGAAGTCCGTCAATACCATCCGTGAAATTGGTGCCGTTGTCCGTTCCCAGCACGATGAAGAACAGGGCCGGAATGCCTGCCCAGGCGGGCAGCGTGATGCTGCGGTGCGCAAAGGGAATCAGCATGGTAAGGCCCGCTTCCGCATGGCGCATCATATATACGGCAAAAAGACCGGTAAAAACCAGCTGAAGCAGGAGCTTCTGCTTCGGATTCAGTCCCTCTGACTGCTTCTTTACAATCTTCAGATAATCGTCCAGGAAGCCTGTCAGGCCGAATCCCGCCGTCAGACCGAGAACCGGGATCAGATGGGGGTACCTGGATGCGAAAAGAAGCGACGGTACGATAATTCCCAGAACGATGGTGATGCCGCCCATGGTGGGCGTGCCCTGTTTCTTCAGATGGGTCTGGGGCCCGTCATCCCTGACCTGCTGACCGAACTTCAGCCGGTGCAGAAAAGGAATGGCCCACGGAAGAAGCCCTGCCGTCACGGCAAACGCGCACAACAGGGATAATATCGTGTCTCTTACTGCCATATATTTTGTCACCTCAAACAGATTTATGAACTGATACGCAGATCGAATCAAGTATATAGCTTTTCTGCGGAATAGTAAAGTATAAACATCAGGCTCTGAAGCGCCCCGGCCGGGCCGCCAGCAGAAAGAGAATTCCCTCCGCCGCGATCACCGGTATTCCTCTCCCGCCCCTGTAAAGCATCAGTCCGGGCGGAAGAATGCCGGATACCGTCTTCATGACGGGCACCGTATCCCGCAGATCCAGGAAGCATCCTCCGAGTATGCACAGCGCAAGCGCCAGGAAAGATGTCAGCACATCCGCCCCGCCCTCTCCGGAGAGGTTCCGCACAAAAAACAGGGCCAGCGCCGCCGTCACCGCAAGGTACAGGGATGTGCCGCAGACAAGGCCCGCATCCGGCAGGGCATGTTCCCCGATCCATGGGATGGAAAAGGCTGCGAGGGAGGTTATCCCCACCAGGACCAGCGCCAGAAAATCCGTCCCGTAGGAAAGGAGGGTCCCTCCCCGGAAGGACAGCAGTCTCTTCTCGGCACTCATGTTATCCCGCTTCCCGCACCATACGGAAGCGGACAGAACTGCAAAGAGGATAATAAGCGAAGCAAATGCCTCCGGCTGCGGAATAAAGGGATCCGCCGCTGCCTTTCCCTCGGACCACTGAATCTCATAGAAGCTGCCCCGGGACATCACCGTCTCCTCAGAGCGCCGGATCTGCTCCTCCAGCTGTTCCCGTTCCGGTAAAGTGAGCGGTCTTCCCAGCAGCTCTCCGGCCCAGTCTGCCGCGGTATTACGTATCTTCAGAACCATGGTCTGGCCGGAAACAATCTCCCGCATGCCCTGGGCGGAGAAGGAGGCCGCGGCACTCTCATAGGAAAGCACATGGAGGTCATCTCTCTCCGATACCGCACTGCCGCCTCTCACATAGTCGCCGAATCCGGGCCGTATGGTCAGCACCCCTTCCACCGTCCCGTCCAGCAGAAGAAGCTCCGATTCCTTCCGGTCTTCCTGCAGTACCTCGATATTGCCCATATTTCCCAGAAGCCGGATGAAATCCTCCGCTTCAATACTTCTCTCTTCATCCACAACAGCGATGCGCACCGTCTCGCCCGCTCCCCGGAATGCGCCGAAGACACAGGCGCCGGCGCAGAGGGCCACTGCGGCCAGGCTGAGAATCCCGGGAATCCCGCCAGTCATTTTCCGGTATTTCATAAATGCCATGCCGGCAAAGCGGGAACCCAGTAGGGTATCCCGCGTATCTCCCTGCATCCGGGGGGAATCCGTCCCCCTCTCCCGGCCTCCGCGGATTCTCTTCTCCCTGAGAAGCGCTGCGGGCATGGTACCGAGCCAGAACAGAAGGCTGAGCAGGAGAAATGGTCCCATAATCCACAGGATTCCCCCGGCATCCGTTCCTCTTCCCAGCGCCGCCAGCACGTACATCGCGCAGCCGGAGGGAAGGAACCGCACTGCCGGATGCAGAAACTGCGGCAGCGCCGAGGAAGGTATCAGTGTTCCCCCGGGTATGAGGCTGAGCAGCAGATACCATCCGGCATACCTGGAGGCGGAAGTTCCGTCATCGGATATATGCAGAAATCCAAGGATCATCCCGCAGATGCCGGCGGAAAACAGGGCGCAGAACAGCCCGTAGCCTGCCGCGGAATATGGTTCCGCAGCGCCGGCCGCGGAAAGCACAATCCAGAGTGCCAGACAGGAGGGCGCAAGAATCACGCCGAGAAGAAGGATTCTGGACAGGAGAAAGGCTGCGCCGCTTCCGCCCGCAGCCTCGAATCTGCTTCGGACTCCTCTTCTTCTCTCCTCCGGAATGCTCCGCAGTACGGCGGAGGCTTCAAAGAGAACCAGGAAGGACAGCGCCGCCGCGCAGAGCCTGCGGATAAGAGCCCCCGCAATATCCGTCGCGGAGGTATTTCTCGCAAAGGCGTTGTTTCTCCGGAGCGCATTTTCCAGAAGGCGCGCGGAACCGTCGGCATGCATCCTGTCCAGGACGCCGGCATCCGGTTCGGGAAAGCAGAAGCCGTATACCGCAGACTGCACAGCCTGCTCCTCCCGCATAATGTCCATCACGGATGTAAAAATCATCCGGAACACAGCCGCCTCCGGTCTGCGGGTGCTGGAAAGCGTCACCTTCACCGGCTGCTGCTCATTGGTGTAGGCATCATAGAAAAAATCGGCGGGGATGGTAAATACCGCGCAGGCGCCTTCCCGGAGGGCGTCCTCATCCGTATCCTCCTCCGTGAGAACCATCACATCGCCGAAAAACTCCACCCGTTTCATCTGCTCCGTGAGAGACCTGGACATGATGGTGCCGTCTTCATCCCGCACGGCGATGGTAAATGGGTGAATATACTGGGCGGAGGACAGGTCGCTCATCCCGGCGTGCATAAGCGCCAGGAGCAGAAACGGCAGGACAAGCGTCAGCAGGCCCGCATTTTTCAGAAACAGCTTCCAGTCCTTGTAAAATGCTGCAGACAGTCCTTTCATCACTCCGCCTCCCTGATCTTTCCCGCGGAAAGGGTGAGTATCCTGTCGCTTATTCTCTCCAGATCCCCAGCCTGGTGGCTGATAATCACCACGGAATTCCCCATATCGGCGATATGCCGGGCTGTGTCCAGAATGATATTCACGGAAGCCGCATCGGCGCCCACGGTGGGTTCATCCAGAAGAAGAAGCTTCGGCGTGAGCATCAGGGCGGTTGCCATGTGCAGTCTGCGCTTCATGCCGCCGGAATAACTTCTGACCGGGTCTTTTCCCTTCTCTTCCAGGGAAAACCGGTTCAGCAGCCAGCGGGACCTCACCGGGATCATTTTCCCGGGAAGCCCTGCCGCCATACCCCAGAATCTGAGGTTTTCCAGTCCGGTCATATCCTCATAAAGAGAGAGCTCCTGAGGCACATATCCGATATGCCCCCGGACGCCCTCTCCGTAACTCACCTCGCCCTCATCCGCGGGAAAGCTTCCGGACAGAAGCCCCATAAGAGTGCTTTTCCCCGCGCCGTTCTCTCCGCGCAGGCCCAGCACCTCACCGGGGTTCAGGCAAAGAGAGACGGGACCGAGCACGATCCCGCCTCCTCCTTTCTTTCCGTAACGCTTAACCGCCTGATTCAGGGCGACAGTATAACCGGCCATCAGAATCCGATTGCCGATGTGATATTCGGCAGAACGTTCTGCTCCAGAGACATTCCGAGCTTTTCGAAAAGCGCTTCCAGCTCAGACATGCTCCAGTCGGTGATGTCCTCGGTTTTCACAGAGGACTCCGGTGCTTTTGCGGTGGAAGACTCCGTCGCATTCAGAGTGATCGTCATGTCGGAAATATATCCGTCGGACAGGGAAGACAGATTGTCCATCCGGAGAATATGGTCCGCACCGCCGTCTTCCGACCCGGAAACTTCCAGATGAATGGAGCTGCCCGCCAGGGCATCCATATCAATGTCATAGGTTCCGTAGTTTGCGCCGAAAACAGACTTTTTAGCCTTGTCATACTCGAAGGCGACCTTCACGTCCCCCTCGGTTGACTTCGAGGTTCCTTCTCCCTTATAAACGGTGCCCTCCTTTGTGTAATGGCTGACACAGTCAATATCAGGGCTCACCTCGGAATAAACTGCCGTGGAATAATCCTTTTCCTTATCCCCGTCCAGCTCCATGACCAGCAGGGCGCCGTCCTTCGAGGAAATCCTGATCTCCTTTGCCTTCTTGTCCGCGACGGAAACCGTCCAGGAGAATTCATCCTTCTCCAGATTCTTTCCGGCCTCCTCCGCGCCGTCACGCATCTCCTGCGCGGTCTGCTTCAGGCTTTCCTCCAGCTTTGCCTCAAAGTCAAAGGAGGAATCTCCGGAAGCCTTCATGAACATATTTACCATTTCCGGATTAGCTGCATTGCAGACGGCTGTTCTCAGCTTCTCATCCTCTTCCAGATGATCGGCCATCTTCTCAATCATACCCTGAATATCCGCCGCTGCGGGCTTCCAGGTATAGACGGTTCCGGTGTAATCCCCGCCCAGTCTTGACAGGGTGAAATCCACCTTGGTCTCTTTGGTTACATTCTCATCTGTCACGGCGGAGCAGGCGATCTGCGTATAGTCTTCGATAATGCTTCTCCACTCGCTGCCGCTGAACTTCGGAATGCTGACCGTGGACAGGTCCGCGTCCACTCCCTGGTTTTTGAGCATCGCAGACATATCCGCCGTATAATAGGTGTCATCCAGGGCAGGGATATAGAATCCGACTTTGCCCGCGTCATAGGTGAATACACCGTCCAGCACAGGGCTTCCCATCAGATTCAGATCCATGTTGGCCAGGATGCTCTTCCCGGAGGCGTTTACCTTCAGGCCCACGGAGGAGTCATTCACCACCCCGGTGATCATGCTTCCCATAAAGTCATTATCAGACTGTACCTCTCCGGACAGGGTTATATCGGAGGAGAACTCTCCCTTTCCGAGAAGGTCCAGACCCTCTTCCAGATTGTCCATGGCTTCCTGGAATACGGCTTCCTTCTGGTAGAGAAGGAACTCCTGGGAGGGTTTTGCTCCCAGTCCTCTCAGAAGAAAGAAGGCGCCTCCTCCCACAGCGCAGAGGCCCACTGCCGCTGCTGCGCCGATCAGAATTCCGTTTCCTTTTTTCTTCGGCGGCTCCTGCACCTGTCCGTAGGCATACTCATTTGCGGGCGCACCGTAATAAGGTGTCTGCGGCGGTACCGGCGCCTGGCCCGTCATCTGGGGTTCCGGCGGCAGCTGTTCAGGCTGCGGCGGTACCTGCTGCGGCTGAGGCGCGGCCTGCTGGGTCGCGCTCTCCTGAGGCGCAGCCTGCTGGGGCGCGGCCTGCTGGGGCGCGCTCTGCTGAGGCGCGGCCTGCATCGGGGCGAGCTTTTCTCCGCAGGATGTGCAGAATTTTACACTGTCATCCAGCTGTGCTCCGCAGTTCGGACAAAATCTCATAATCATTCCTCCCTTCTTCTCAGGACCTGCCCATGCGTGTCCTGACCTCTCCGAATCAGAACGGCTGATCCGGCAGAATAATCTCAATCATGGTTCCGGTCATCGAGACCCTGTACCTGACCGTAGAACCCGTAAACTCATACCAGGGTCTTGAAACGTACAGCATCTGCCGATGAAGTGTATTGGTTACTTCCTGCATCATGCCGCGGATACTTGCGCTGCTTCCGGCATGATTCAGTCCCGGGATAAACAGACGGACGATGCGCTGCCGGCCGGTCATCGCAGCCGATACGGCCATAAGCGCCTGCTGAAATACCTCCTCCGCACTGATTACCCCGCCTGTGCTTCCGGCGGTAATGACATGGGGCGCCGGTTCCTGCTCCACCCAGGCTCCGCCGCTCAGCCGGTACAGCTCCACGGACATGGGCCCGTACCGGTAGCCTTCGGCTGCGCTCACTGCGGGAATTCCGCTGTCTTCCCGCACCCAGTGGTGATAGCCGGCCGCCTCAATCAGGTCATCTTCCAGGTTTACAAAGTAGTTTCTTATCTCGTTCGTCTCATCGTCATCTTCCCAGGTGACATCCACGTGATACCAGTCGCCGTCCAGGCAGATCAGGTTCCAGGCATGCCAGTCGCTGTGAATATAGCGCACGTCCGTTCCCGGCATGGCGCGCCGTACCAGCTGAAGGAACGCATCCGCATATCCCGCACACTGGGCCCTGTGCTCCACGAGGCAGTTATATGCCGTATAGCAGGACAGATCCGTGGCCTCGGCGTAGCTGCACTCCTGCATCAGTCCGCGTATGATTGCCAGCTCCTTCGTAAAACCGGTGGTATATCCGCCGATGTTGTATTTCACAAGAAATGCATCCATCGCGGCCTGCACCGCCTCCCAGTCCGTATTGTAAGGATTGCCCTGACTGTGATAATTCCGCATAAAACCTTCATTCCCGTGGTGCGGGTCATTGAGGGAACGGAATACCGAGACCCCGTCGGTGGCAGTCTCCTGTCCGCGGGGAATATAAAGGTATCTTCCGCTGGGAATCTTGTTTCTGGGAACATAGTCCGGCACCTGACCTTCGGTGTCAGGCACGGTCTGCGGCACTGTCTCAGGCACAGTCTGCGGCACTGTCTCCGCAGGGACAGTCTCCGCAGCAGCTGCGGCTTCCTCCCATGCGGCCGTGGTTTCCGCCACGGCATCCGCGGAGGTCTCCGCAGGCCAGTT
The DNA here is from genome assembly GCA_017634415.1 of Clostridium sp. Taxonomy (GTDB): domain Bacteria; phylum Bacillota; class Clostridia; order Lachnospirales; family Lachnospiraceae; genus Clostridium_R. Next base: position 7,508 of record JAGBNL010000074.1, on the reverse strand, counting down.
TCCCGGTCCGTCGGCGTAGGCCGGCGCGGCACTGAACACCGTCAGGGCAAATACAAGCGCAATCAGTTTCTTTCTCATGTGACAGTTCAACCTCATCAGCCGTGGAACAGTTTCTTGGTCTGATAATGGGGCTCACAGGTCAGGTTCACTCCCAGCTTCTGGAAAGTCTGCTCATCCACTGTGGCCAGTATGACGGAGGAATGCACCTCGCATCCCTTCAGCCGGTCAAGCTGCTCCATACACCGTTCCGCCGCCTCGTCGGTGGAGGCACAGATGGTAAGGGCTATCAGAATCTCGTTGATATGAAGTCTCGGGTTCTTGTTGCCGAGATGGGAAACCTTGAGGTGCTGAATCGGCTCTATGATCTCCGGCGCGATCAGCTTTACCTCATCCGGGATTCCCGCCAGGGTCTTCAGCGCGTTCAGAAGCATCGCGGAGGATGCGCCCAGAAGCGTGGTGGTTTTTCCGGTGATGATCTGTCCGTCCGGAAGCTCGATGGCGGCCGCAGGCTCCCCGGTGATCTCCGCCAGAAGTCCCGCTGCGGCCACAACCTTCCTGTCTCCGATGGAGGTCTCCGCCTTCTCCATCAGAAGCTCCAGCTTGCCGATGGCTTCCTCATTCGCCGCTCCCTTGCGCTGTTCACACATCTCCTTATAGTAGCGGCGTATGATCTCCTGCTTGGATGCGTCCCGGCAGGCCTCGTCATCAATGATGCATTTGCCCGCCATATTGACGCCCATATCCGTGGGGGATTTATAGGGCGATTCCCCGTAAATCTTCCGGAAAATGGCATTGAGTACGGGGAAGACTTCCACATCCCTGTTATAATTGACCGTGGATACACCGTAGGCTTCGAGATGATAGGGGTCTATCATATTGACATCGTTCAGGTCCGCCGTGGCTGCCTCATAGGCAAGGTTCACCGGATGAGACAGGGGAAGATTCCAGATGGGGAAGGTCTCAAACTTTGCGTATCCCGCCTTCACGCCCCGCTTGTTCTCATGATAGAGCTGGGAAAGGCAGACAGCCATCTTGCCGCTTCCCGGGCCGGGGGCCGTCACCACCACCAGAGAGTGGGATGTCTGGATATACTCATTCTTCCCGAATCCGTCCTCGCTGATGATCAGGGGAACATTGCCGGGATAGCCGGGAATGGTGTAATGCCGGTATACCTTTACGCCGAGAGCCTGAAGCTTCCGCTCATAGGCCACCGCGCTCTCCTGCCCTTCATATCTTGTAAGAACCACGCTTCCCACATAGAGGCCGTATCCCCGGAAGGCGTCAATGAGACGCAGCACATCCATGTCATAGGTGATGCCCAGATCGCCGCGGACTTTGTTCTTCTCGATATCGTTGGCGTTAATGACCAGCACGATCTCCACATCTTCCCTGATCTGCACCAGCATGTTGATCTTGGAATCCGGTCTGAATCCCGGAAGCACGCGGGAGGCGTGGTAGTCATCGAACAGTTTTCCGCCGAATTCCATGTACAGCTTTCCGCCGAACTGGCCGATACGCTCGCGAATCCGTTCCGACTGCATCTTCAGATACTTCTCATTGTCAAATCCGACTTTAAACATCGTCCTCTCCTTCCCCGGTATCCTGGAGTTTCAGTCTCATGATCTTGTCATCAATACTTTCCCGCTCCCTGGCGGAGATGCAGTCTTCCACCGCATCCTCCGGCTTTCTGTCCTTTCCCTTGGAAGGGCAGTCCGCGGTGCAGGTTCTGCAGGGGCTGACCGCCATGGGCTTATCCCCGTACAGAAGGACCACCGCGGCCGCAAGGCACGCGATAAAGAAGGCCCCGAATATAATTGCGCCAATCTGTCCCATATCAGTCTCCCAGCACGTTCCGGATGGCGACCGGCGTGCGGTAATTCCAGGTCGAGATCTTGATGCCGTCTCTCGCGTTGGATGCATGGCACACCTGCCCGTCTCCGATATAGATAGCTACATGATTGATTCCGCCGCCCTTGGAGTAGAATACCAGGTCGCCGGGCCGCATGTTCTCGGCGCTCACCGCGGTTCCGTAACCCGACTGAGCTCCGGACTGGTGCGGAAGGCTTACCCCGAAATGATTCATGACGGACATGGTAAAGCCTGAGCAGTCTGTTCCGTTGGTCAGGCTTGTGCCGCCATAGACGTAAGGATTCCCCAGGAACTGGGTGGCGTAATTGACGACATCACTGCGGGTTCCGGAAACAGAACCTGCGCTTGCGCCCGGTGAACCGCCGGAATAAGAGGAACCGCCGCCGGAAGAACTACCGGAGGAGCTGCCGCCGCCGGAGGAGGAAGAACTGCCGCCGCCGGAGGAACTGCTGCCCGAGCCGGAAGAACCGCTGCTGCCGGACTTCTTGCCTCCGCTGCTCTTCGGCGCCTCCGCCACCGGAGCCGGCGGTGTGTATTTGATGGCTTCATTCAGCGCATAGCGCACATCCACATAATCTGTCGCCACATAGGCGGTATCATCATCGATCTGGATGCCGACCCAGCCGTCCTGCTGGCTCACCACGTCATAGCGCTCGCTGCCGGATATCTGGGTCCAGATTCCCGCTTCCGTCTTCGGCTCTGTCCGCACATTCAGCATATCGGTATTCACGATGGCCATGAGTTTCGCATTTTCCAGCGCAAACTGCTTCGCCGTATCGCCGGTCATGATATACTCGGCCTTCACATATCCCGTCACCGGTCCCGACTGCATCTTCAGCCACTGCCCGTCCTCGGAAACCTCCAGGACCTCGCCTGCGGCCTTGCTCGGCATCTTGCCGATGATGGGGGCCTCCTCGCTGGGCGCTTCCCTGACATTCAGGTAATTGTCCACGTTGGAGATGCCGATCTGATCATACATGTTCAGCACGGCGGTCTGGACATCCAGCTCTCTGGCCTCATTCAGCGCATACTTCACATCGGCGTACTCGGACGAAATGTAGCCGCCCGGAATCTGAATCCAGCCGTCCTGCTCCGATACGATGGGGTAGCGCTCATTCTGCATGACCTGCTCCGTCACCCTGGCATCCTGATTCGGCTCCTCGCGCACATTCAGCTTCTCCGTGTTGATAACCGCCATCCTGGAGACCAGTTCCCTGGCCTTCTCTCTGGCCGCATCATCCGTCAGCACAAATTCTCTGCTGATATAGCCGGTGAATCCGCCGGAGGAGACCTGATACCATCCGTCCACGGAGTCATCGATGATGCTCACCGCGCTGCCGCCCATGAGCTTGCCGTTGATCTTCGCGTCCTTATCCGGCTCTTCCCGCATGTTGAGGAATCCGCTGACCTGGACAATGCCCAGGTTCTCGTAGGAATTGATGACCGCTTCCTTCTCCTCCCAGATTTCTTCCTCCATGCTTTCGCGGATCTGCTCCTCTGACAGGGTCTCCGGCTCGGTTTCCACGCTCTCTTCTATGGAAGATTCCACCACCGTTTCTTCCGTCTTCTCCGGGAGACTGATGCTTCCTCCCTGGAGCAGGCGCACGCCCGCCACCAGGACAAGCACCGCCGCAAGAGCCCCGCCGCCGATCATGACCGGCTTCATGGGATCCCTGCCCTCTCTGCGCTTCTTTGCTCTGTCCAGCCTTTCCTTATAATCCAGATTGTTATCTCCCATAATCAGATACCTCAATCTCCGATATAGTTTACAATTCGGTATGGTTTACGATAGTTCCAGGTTGAAATCTTGATTCCGCTTCTGCGGCTGGCCGCATGAACGATCTGTCCGTTTCCGATGTACATGGCCACGTGGTTGACTGTACCGCCCCCGTTGGTATAGAATACCAGGTCGCCGGGCCGCATGGCGGAGGAATCGATGGCGGTACCGTGACGCGCCTGATCCCTGGAAACTCTTTCCAGCGTGATTCCCGCCACATGGGCATAGCAGTATTTTACAAAACCTGAACAGTCCGCGCCGGTATGGGGATCATTGCCGCCCCATACATAGCGGTTGCCCACAAACTGAAGGGCATAGTTCACAAGGTCGCTTCTGAGAATGCTCTTCTCGTCGATGGGGGAGAACCGGATGGCCTCCGACAGGGCGTAGCGCACATCCACATATTCGGAATTGACGTAGGCCACTTCCTCCTCATCCAGATGGATTCCCACCCATCCGTCCTGCTGGCTCACCACGTCATAGCGCTCCGCGTTGGAAATCTGGGTCCAGATCTTGGCGTCCGTGGAGGGCTCCGTGCGCACATTCAGCATATCGGTGGACACGATGGCCATGAGCCTCGCTTCCTCCAGGGCCAGAGAATTCGCCGCATCTCCCGTCAGAATATAATCCTTCTTGACATACCCCGTAACAGGGCCGGACTGAATCTTGTACCATTCTCCGTCCTCGGAGGTCTCCAGAATCTCACCCGCGCACTTACTGGTCATCTTGCCGATGATCTTGCCGCTCTCACTGGGTTCTTCACGGACATTCAGATAGGTATCCACACTGGAGATGCCCAGGTTCTTGTAAAGGTTCAGAACCATGGTCCGCATATCCAGCTTTCTCGCCTCATTCAGCGCCGGGCGCACTTCCACATAATCCGCGGCCACATAACCGGAGACCAGCTTGATCCAGCCGTCCTGCTCCGGCGCCTCGATGACATAGCGCTCGTTGTTCAGGGCCTGGGCCACCACTTCCACATCCGTGGAAGGCTCTTTGCGGATATTGACCGCGTCCGCAGTAACCACCGCCCTGTCCTGCACCTGCTCCATAGCCCTGGTGCGGGCCTCATCTCCGGTCAGGATGAAATCAGACTTCACATATCCGGTAATGCCGCCGGAGGAAATCTGGTACCACCCTTCCGTGCTGTCATCCAGGATGCTGCAGGCTGCATTCTCCTGCAGTTTGCCGATAATATCCGACTCCGTATTCGGCTCCTGCCGGATATTCATATATCCTTCCACATTGGCGATTCCGATGTTCTCATAAGAATCCACCACGGCCTGCTTCTTCTGTCTCTCAACCTCCTCCGGACTGAGCGTGGTCTCTTCCACCGCCGTTTCCTGCGCCTCAGGTCCGCCCTCGGGGGCGCCCCCTTTCTTTCCGCAGCTTCCCGCGCAGATGCCCAGAATCAGGAGGAGCGCAGCTCCTCCGGCCAGGACAGCCTTGCCCCTCGGCGTGAGGCGGACAGAACGGGACTTCTTCCCCGCTTTCTGATCCTTCTCTTCCGCACTGTTGTCAAATTTTATTTCTTCCATGCCTTAAAAACCTCTTATTTCGGATATAATTGAACAGGGAGAAAGCTGTTCAGTACGGTGCTGATTTTAGAACAGATCTCCACTTATGACATACAATATACCACAATCGGCCAGATGAAGAAATAAAACAAATATTAAAAAAACATTACAGAGGGCCCGCCCTGTTACAGCATGTCGAACAGCGACAGCTGATTGCTCTCCGGCAGCCCCTTCAGCAGTCCCAGATTTGCCATCTGCTCGCACATGGTCTTCGATACCTTGGTGCGGCTGATAAAGTCCTCCCTGGAGAGGAAGGGGCCGTCCTCCGCCGCGAATACGATAGCGTCCGCAGCCTTCTCTCCCAGGCCGTCGATGCTTCCCAGGGAAGGCATGAGCTTTCCGTCCACGATGCGGAAGCTTCTGGAGTCTGCCTTATAGATGTCGATGGGAACAAACTCGTAGCCCCGGGCGTACATTTCCTGCACGATGCGCATATCCCGCAGGGTATCCTTCTCCTTGGCGGACAGAGAATCCGATCTCGCCCTGTAGTCCGCCAGATTCTTCTCCAGCACATCTCTTCCCATGCACATCAGCTCGTAGGAGAAGCCGCTGGCACGGATGGAGAAGAACGCCGCGTAGTAGGCCAGGGGGAAATGCACCTTGCAGTAGGCGATGCGCCAGGCCATCATGACGTAGGCCGCCGCATGGGCCTTCGGGAACATGTATTTGATCTTTTTGCAGGACCAGATATACCAGTCCGGCACCCCGTGGGCCTTCATATCCGTCTCCCACTCCGGCTGGAGGCCTTTTCCCTTCCGGACCGCCTCCATGATCTTGAAGGAGAGCCCCTTGTCCATTCCCTGGGCAATGAGGTATACCATGATGTCGTCACGGCAGCAGATGGCGGTCCTGATGGTGCACTTTCCTTCCTTGATGAGGGTCTCCGCGTTGCCCAGCCATACGTCTGTTCCGTGGGCCAGGCCGGCGATGCGGACCAGATCCGAGAGATACTGGGGCTTGGTGTCCATCAGCATCTGCATGGCGAAATCCGTGCCGAACTCGGGAATTCCCAGGGCCCCCAGCTTACACCCGCCGATATCGTCGGGGGTGATTCCCAGGGCTTCCGTATTCTGGAACAGGCTCATGACCTCCGGCGCGTCCAGGGGCCAGTCCCTGGGATCCTCGCCGGTCAGATCCTGCAGCATCCGGATCATGGTGGGATCATCGTGTCCCAGAATATCCAGCTTCAGCAGGTTGTGGTCGATGGAGTGATAATCAAAGTGGGTGGTCACCGTGCGGGTGGTCATGTCATCCGCCGGATGCTGCACCGGGGTGAAGGAATAGATCTCCTCCCCCAGGGGAAGCACGATGATGCCGCCGGGATGCTGGCCGGTGGTTCTTCTGACGCCGACACAGCCGGAAGCCAGCCGTTCCATCTCGCATCTCCTTTTGCGGATATCCTTCTCCTCACAGTAATGAAGCACGTATCCGAAGGCGGTCTTGTCTGCCAGGGTTCCGATGGTGCCGGCCCGGAAGGTCTGTCCCTTGCCGAAGATAACCTCCGTGTAGGTATGGGCCCTGCTCTGGTACTCGCCGGAGAAATTCAGGTCGATATCCGGCTCCTTGTCCCCCTTGAATCCCAGGAAGGTCTCAAAGGGAATGTCAAATCCGTCTTTTTTGAGGGGCTTCCCGCAGACCGGGCAGACCCTGTCCGGCATGTCGCAGCCTGCCATGCCGGAGAATTTCTTCACCTCCGGAGAATCAAAGTCGCTGTAGTGGCAGGACGGACAGTAATAGTGGGGACTCAGGGGATTAACCTCCGTGATTCCGGCCATGGTCGCCACAAAGGAGGAACCCACGGATCCTCTCGAACCCACCAGATATCCATCCTCGTTGGACTTCCATACCAGCTTCTGGGCGATGATGTACATGACGGCAAACCCGTTCTTGATGATGGAGTTCAGCTCCCGTTCCAGACGTTCCGTTACGATGGGCGGAAGCTCCTCCCCGTACATCTCATGAGCCCGGTTGTAGCAGATGGTCCGCAGGGTCTTGTCGGAATCCGGAATGATGGGCGGACGCTTATCCGGCCGCACCGGGGAGATCCGCTCGCACATGGCGGCAATTCTCCGGGTATTGTCGATGACGATCTCCTTCGCCTTATCGCTGCCCAGGTAGGAGAACTCCTCCATCATCTCTTCGGTGGTCCTGAGATAGAGAGGTGCCTGGTTGTCCGCATCCTCGAATCCCTTGCTGTACATGATGATCCGGCGGTATACCTCATCCTCCGGATCCAGGAAGTGTACATCGCATGTGGCGCACACCGGTTTTTTAAACTGTTCTCC
>JAGBNL010000073.1 GCA_017634415.1 Clostridium sp. | reverse complement strand
TTGTTTCCTGGGCAGGATGCTGTCCCCGTAACGATCAAAGCAATTTCAAGATCAAATCCACTCGGATTTCCCGTGCTGGTTCCTATCTTAAACCAGTTTTGGTGCAAGTTGCAAATGCTTTGATCAAATCGAAGAAACATCAAGAAATCACAGAACGTTATCGACGTATCAAATCCCACCGCGGACACAAGAAAGCCATTATCGCTGTCTGTCGTATGCTCCTGACCGCTATCTGGCACGTACTGACGGATCTTAAGCCTTATACGGCTGAAGGTTATCTTTCTCCGCGTCCTGTGAAGGAAGATAAGATCCTCACCACTTCACAGGCCCTTAATCTGCTGAAGCTTCGTGGGTATGTCATCAAAGATGATGATTCATCAGTTACTGCTTCCTGATTAGGTCATGTCTATATTTACTATTCAAAAGCCCCTTGAGGGTTTGTTTGCCATGCCCTCTTTACGGTATCTAACCACCTGCCTCTTTTTTCAAACTTTTTATCCTCTCTGTATTCTGATGGCGGTCCTGTTGACCGCGGAAAAATAGATTATTCGCAGTAGTACTGGGGAAGGGCTGCGTAGAAGGCAGCGCAGGTGACCAGGTCATCCTTCCAGGTAATCTCGTTCGGGGCGTGAGCCTGTGCTTCTGCGCCCGGGCCGAAGCCGATGACCGGAATGCCGTTTCTTCCCATGATGGAGACGCCGTTGGTGGAGAAGGTCCACTTGTCAAGGAGCGGACGGACCTCGCGCTCAGCCAGGGTTTCCTCATCGCCGATGCGCTTCTCGCCGAAGAGGTCGGTGTAGGCGGCTACGGCAGCAGTGCAGACCTTATGATCCTCCGGGAGAACCCAGGTGGGGAAGTAGCACTCGATGGGATATACCACGCCGGTGTAGCTGGGACGGTCATAGTTGTACATGGAGACGGTCACGTCATCGCCGTACTTCTTCACGGCCGGAAGTTCACGGATTTCCTCCAGGCAGGATTCCCAGGTTTCGCCGACGGTCATGCGGCGGTCCAGAGAGACGGCGCAGGAGTCGGCTACCGCGCAGCGGGAGGGGGAGGTGTAGAAGATCTGGGAGGCGGTCACGGTGCCTCTGCCCAGGAAGCGGGCTTCCTTCCATTCCTTGTTGAACTTCGGGTTCAGCATCTTTACCAGACCCTTGATTTCGGTTGACTCTGCATCTCCGTTGTTGTTGAGCGCACGGACATCCTGCAGGATATCGGCCATCTTGTAGATGGCGTTGTCGCCGCGCTCCGGGGTGGAGCCGTGGCAGGAGATGCCCTTCACATCAATGCGGATTTCCATTCTTCCGCGCTGGCCGCGGTAGAGGCCGCCGTCGGTGGGCTCGGAGGAGACCACGAATTCCGGACGGATCTTGTCTTCCTTGCAGATATACTCCCAGCAGAGGCCGTCGCAGTCCTCTTCCTGCACGGTGCCAACCACCATGATGCGGTATTTCTCATTCAGAAGACCCAGGTCCTTCATGATCTTTGCTGCATAGACTGCAGATACGGTGCCGCCCAGCTGGTCGGAGGTGCCGCGGCCGCCGATGCGGTGCTCATCCTCGAAGCCCTCGTAGGGGTCGAAGTTCCAGTTGTTCCGGTTGCCGATGCCTACGGTATCGATGTGGCCGTCGAAGGCAATCAGGGTCTCGCCGCTTCCGATGAAGCCCATCACATTGCCCTGGGGATCCACTTTCACCTCGTCAAAGCCCACCTTCTCCATTTCGGCCTTGATGACCGCCACATGGGCTGCCTCGTCGGCGGACTCGCCCGGATGCTTTACGATGGCTCTGAGAAATGCGGTCATCTCAGCGCGGTATCCCTCCGCTGCGGCGCGGATATTTGCCAGTTCTTCCTGTGTCAGTTTTCCCATGATAATCTTTCTCCTTTTCTGATTTTGGGCGCACTTCGCCCAGGGAGCACCCCCGCCGGAGGCGGGAGCACGGTTATTCAGTTGGTCTCTTCGATTGTTTTGGAAATGGCACCAGAAGAAGTAGCGTGCCCGTAGAAATACAGAAAATCAGCGTTCTTTCGCTTCCCAGATGATATTTCTCCAGCGCTCCGGGTCGGTATCGCCCTCGGTGGAGAAGAGAAGGACTCTGGAGTCCTTATCAAGACCCAGCTGTTCGCGAAGGTCCTTATATTCGTCGAATTCCATGATGGTGGCGAGAGCTCCGAAGGGAGCCGCGCCGGACTCGCCGGAGGTGACCTGCACATCGCCCTTTAAGGGAGCTGCCAGCATCCGCATGCCGCGGGCGGCCACCGCATCCTCGGCGGAGATGAAGCAGGTGACATGGTTTTTCAGGATATCCCAGGAGGTGATATTCGGCTCACCGCAGGCAAGGCCTGCCATAATGGTGTCCATATCGCCGTCCACGATGCGGATATCGCCGTCGCCGGCCAGGGCGCCCTTGTAGAGACAGGCGGCAGCAGCGGCTTCCACGACCACCATGACGGGCGGATTGCCTTTATATCGGTTGGCAAAGTAGCCTACCATCGCACCGGCCAGGGAACCGACACCGGCCTGCACGAAAACGTGGGTCGGGCGCTCTTCGAACTGCACATCGGCCTCCAGGGCCATGGTGCCGTAGCCTTCCATGATCCAGGCCGGAATCTTTTCATAGCCCTCCCAGGCGGTATCCTGCACCACGACGCCGTGCTCTGTTTCGGAGGCCAGCTTTGCGGCCTGACGGACACACTCGTCATAGTTCACATCGGAGATCCAGGCATCGGCGTTCTCGGCCTTGATGTTGTTAAGCCTTGTCTCGGTGGAGCCCTTCGGCATGATGATGACCGCCTTCTGCCCCAGCTTATTGGCTGCCCAGGCAACGCCTCTGCCGTGGTTTCCGTCCGTGGCGGAGAAGAAGGTGGCGGTGCCGAATTCCTCCTTCAGCTTCGCGGAAGTGAGGACGCTGTAGGGAAGCTCGGAGATGTCCTTTCCGGTCTCTTCGGCGATGTAGCGGGCCATGGCGTAAGAACCGCCCAGAACCTTGAAGGCATTCAGGCCGAAGCGCCAGGACTCATCCTTGACGGAAACCCGGCCCAGTCCCAGATGCTCTGCCATCTTCGGAAGAGTGGCGAGGGGCGTTACGGAATACTGGGGAAAGCTTTCGTGGAAGCGGCGGGCCTTCTGAACCTCCTCCACCGACATCAGCGGCAGATTCTTATCCTCTGTTTTCGGCATGCGGTTCATAACCCACTGCAATTCTTGTTTCATTTTGATAAACCTCCTTTTTGGTGTTTTGCACCGGCAATGTCGAATTGCTTTGCAATTCTTCCAGGGTGCAGGCTAAAGAAAGGTTTTTTCACCGGACTTTCAACCGGGCAGACTACTTGTTTTTCGTCTGATCAATGTAGCTGTACAGGGTGAATTTGCTGATGCCGTAGAACTGGGACACCTTGTCGCCGGACTTCGTGATGAGGAAGGCTCCCGCCTCCTTGAGAAACTGGATGGCTTTTATCTTCTCATCCTTGGTCATGGCCGCCGGGGGCTTGCCGATGAGCTTCACGCTCTGGTCAATGAGATTGTCCAGAAGGTCGTTGACATTCAGCGGAATCTTTCCGTTCTTGTCGCTCTCGGACTGGTCCTCGATGCGGGTGATGTTCTCCAGGGCGGACTGCATGTTGACCAGGGCGGTGATATCATAATTGATACCCAGAAGATAGCGGTAGTCGCCTTCCTCGTCTTTCAGAAATATGGTGGAAGACTTGAGGATCCTTCCGTCGGAGGTGTGGGTCCGATAGCCCAGGTGATCCATGATCTCTGCTCCCCTCTGAATGGCCTCCACGGTTTCCAGTACCATCTTGGAGGCGCCGTCGCCAACCTTGCGGCCGGTGACATGTCCGTTAATAATGTAGACAATGGTGTGTTCCAGGTCTTCTGCGTGCAGGTCGTGGATGCAGACCTCGCAGTCGCTGCCGAACTGACAGGAGATGCCGCGGGCAACCGAGATCAGTTCATCAAGCATCAGTGAATTCTGTTTCATGTCTTTTTCTCCTTCAGGTGCACTCTGAAATCAAAAAATTTTTTAGGTCAATATCATCATAGCACAGATTCCGGAAATTGCAACAGGTAATCTAAAAAATTTTTGCAAAACAAAAAAATATTTAGATTTCCTATTGCATTCCACCCGGAGAGATGTTAACATGAAGTTGCAAAACAGCAGGTTGTTTCATCAAAACTGCATAATTTCAGAAAGGAGATTTGCTATGCTACTTATTGGAAACGGTAAAGTAGTCACTGGAAATCAGGAACAGCCATTTCTGGAAAATGGGTCTGTCGTACTGAATGAAAACACAGTTTTGGACGTGGGTGACTATGACAACCTGAAAAAAATTTATGCTGATGCAGAGTTTATTGATGCGCACGGAGGCATCATCATGCCGGCCTTCATCAATACGCATGAGCACATCTATTCCGCTATGGCCCGGGGCCTCAGCATAAACGGGTACAATCCCAAAGGATTCCTGGAGATTCTGGACGGCCAGTGGTGGACCATCGACCGGAATCTGGACAATGAACTGACGAAGCTTTCCGCCCTGGCTACATATATCGAATGTATCCGGAACGGCGTAACCACGATCTTCGATCACCACGCCAGCTTCGGCGAGATCCCGGGTTCCCTCTTCGCCATCGAGGAAGCGGCGAGAGAGACCGGCGTGAGAAGCTGCCTCTGCTATGAGATCTCGGACCGGGACGGGGAAGAGAAGATGCGTCAGGCGGTGAAGGAGAATGTGGACTTCGCAAAGCATGCCCTCGCCGATGACAGCGATATGATCGCCGGTATGATGGGAATGCACGCCAGCTTCACCATCTCCGACAAAACCATGGAGCTCTGCCGGCAGGAGAAGCCGGAGGAAATCGGATATCACATCCATGTGGCCGAGGGAATCCTGGATCTCGAGCTCTGCCTGAAGGAGCACGCAAAACGAATTGTAGACAGACTGTATGACTGGGACGTGCTGGGAAGAAAAACCCTGCTGGCCCACTGTATCTATATTAATCCTCATGAAATGGACCTGATCAAAGACACCGACACGATGGTGGTACACAATCCGGAATCCAACATGGGCAATGCCTGCGGCTGCCCGCCCACCATGGAGATCGTGCACCGCGGCATCGTCACGGGCCTCGGCACCGACGGCTATACCCATGATATGCTGGAATCCTGGAAGGTGGCCAACATCCTTCACAAGCATCATCTCTGCGACCCCAACGCTGCATGGGCGGAGGTTCCGCAGATGCTGTTTTCCGGCAACCGGGAGATCGCCGGCCGCTACTTTAAGAAGGAGCTGGGCGTCCTCAAAAAGGGCGCAGCTGCCGATGTGATCATCATGGACTATATTCCGCCGACCCCCATGCATGCGGGGAATCTCAACGGCCACATGCTGTTCGGCATGAGCGGCCGCATGGTGCGCACTACCATCGGCAGCGGAAAGGTTCTGATGAAGGACCGGGAGCTGGTAAATGTTGACGAAGCGGCGATTCTCGCGAAGGTGCGCGAGGGCGCGGCACGGCTTGCAAAGAAGATCAACGGGAAGTGAGGATAAAATGAGTGATATTATGACCCCGATTCCCTTCGGGAATCTGATGGAGCGGATGCTTCAGGAATATAAAAGCGGAAGCGTCTTCGGTATGCATAAGTGCTGGAAGGCGGACCCGGAAAAATATGACATCTTATTCGGAAGAAAGCTGGAGAGCCGCATCGGACCGGCCGCCGGCCCCAACACCCAGCTGGCGCAGAACATCATCGCCTCCTACTATGGCGGTGCGAGATTCTTTGAGCTGAAGACCGTGCAGAAGATGGACGGCAGAGAGCTGGCCGCGGCGGTGAACAAGCCCTGCATTAAGGCCGAGGACGAGTGCTATAACTGTGAGTGGTCCACGGAGCTTACCGTGCAGCAGGCCTTTGATGAGTATGTAAAGGCCTATTTTGCCCTGAAGGTTATCGCGAAGGAGTGGGGACTGGGATGTCCCGACGGCTTTCAGTTCAATATCTCCGTAGGCTATGATCTGGAAGGCATTAAGACCGAAAAGGTCAACAGCTTTATCGACAATATCCGCAATGCGGAGAATACGCCGATCTTTCAGGAGTGCAGAGAATGGCTCCTTGCGCATTCGGACGCATTTTCCAGTGTGACGGAGGAGGATATCCGGGCCATCTCCCCGGAGGTGGTGAATTCCGCCACCGTTTCCACCCTGCACGGATGTCCGCCCCAGGAAATCGAATCCATCGCCTCCTATCTTATCACCGAAAAGCATCTGCACACCTTCGTGAAGTGCAATCCGACCCTTCTCGGCTACGAGGAGGCCAGAAGTATTCTGGATTCCATGGGATATGACTATATTCAGTTCACGGACTTCCATTTTAAGGATGATCTGCAGTATGCTGACGCGGTTCCCATGCTTTCCCGCCTGCAGAAGCTGGCGGCGGAACAGGGCCTGGAATTCGGCGTAAAGATCACCAATACCTTCCCGGTGGACGTGAAGAATCACGAGCTTCCCTCGGAAGAGATGTATATGTCCGGCAAGTCCCTCTATCCCCTGTCCCTGACGGTGGCGAGAAATCTTTCCCGCTCCTTTGAGGGGAAGCTTCGGATCTCCTATTCCGGCGGCTGTGATTACTTTAATATCGACAAGGTCATCGGCACCGGCATCTGGCCTGTGACCATGGCAACCACCCTGTTAAAGCCCGGCGGCTACACCAGACTTGTGCAGATGGCGCAGAAGCTGGCCTGTTCCGAGAAGGCTTCCTGGTCCGGCATCGATGTGGCGGCTCTCGAGAAGCTTACCTTGGATGCCAGAACCGATAAGCACCATGTGAAACCGGTGAAGCCCCTGCCGAAGCGGAAGTCAGAGACCGAAGTTCCGCTGGTGGACTGCTTTACCTCACCCTGTTCCGACCGCTGCCCGATTCACCAGGACATCACCATGTACGGCAGACTGGTTTCCGAGGGAAACATGTCGGAGGCCCTGCGGGTTATCCTGGACAAGAATCCGCTGCCCTTTATCACCGGCAATATCTGTACCCACGCCTGTCAGACGGCCTGCACCAGAAACTTCTATGAGACGCCGGTGCAGATCCGGAATAACAAGCTGGCGGCTGCCCGGGGCGGCTATGAGGAAGTGTATGCCTCCCTTGCACCGGGAAAGGCCTGCGGCAAGAAGGTTGCCGTTGTCGGTGCCGGCCCGGCGGGTATCGCCTCGGCCTATTTCCTCGGCAGAGACGGCGCGGACGTGACGGTCTTCGATGAGAATGAGACCGCCGGCGGGGTGGTAGCCAACATCATTCCGGCCTTCCGCCTGCCCCAGGAGGAGATTCAGAAGGATGTGGCCCTGGCGAAGGCTGTGGGCGCGAAGTTTGTGATGAATACCAGGGTTTCCGATGTGAGGAAGCTTATGGAAGAGGGCGGCTATGACGCGGTAATCCTCGCCATCGGCGCCCATCAGGATACGGCGCTGGCCCTCGAAGAGGGAGAGGCCATGAACGCCCTGGATTTCCTGGGAGAGTTCCGGAAGACGGAAGGAAAAGTCTCTCTCGGAAAGAACGTGGTCATCGTCGGCGGCGGCAACACCGCCATGGATGCGGCGAGAGCAGCGCTCCGCAATGAAGGCGTTGAGAAGGTATATCTTGCCTACCGCAGAACCGCGAAGTTTATGCCGGCGGACGAGGATGAGCTGAACGAGGCCATCGCGGACGGCGTGGAGTTCTGTGAGCTGGTGGCGCCGAAGACCCTTGCCGGAGGAAAGCTTATCTGCAGCCGGATGGTGCTGGCAGAGCCGGATGCCTCCGGAAGACGGTCGGTGAAAGAGACCGATGAGACCGTGGAGATCCCCTGTGATACCGTCATCGCCTCCATCGGCGAGAAGGTGGATGTCTCCTTCTATGAGGCCAACGGCATCGAGGTAAACGGAAAAGGACTTCCAGTGCTTCAGGCGGATACCAATGAAACCAGTGTTCCCGGCATCTATGCCGCAGGCGACGGTGCCTTCGGCGCTTCCGTGGTGGTGAAGGCCATCGCGAACGCACAGAAGGCCTGCGAGGCCATTCTCAATCACGAGATCGGAGAAAAGCGCATCTCCGATACCACCGATGGGGCGGTCTATGAGAAGAAGGGCGTGCTCGCGGAGGCGCCCGAGGCAGGCACAGCAGATGAGAGATGCCTTTCCTGCGACCATATCTGCGAGACCTGCACGGATGTATGCCCGAACCGGGCAAATGTGGCCGTCAGAGTGCCGGGCCGCGAGATGCACCAGATCATCCATATCGACTATATGTGCAATGAATGCGGCAACTGTGCCACCTTCTGCCCCTATGCTTCCGCACCCTACAAGGACAAGTTCACCCTCTTTGCCTCCCAGAAGGACCTGGCAGAGTCGGAGAACGACGGATTTGTGTTCCTGAACCGGACCGGAGACGCGATTGTCCGCGTGGGAGGAAATGAGTACAGCTACCATGTCGGCGAGAAGAATTCGAAGGTCTTCTTCCGGCTGGCGGAGATCGTGGATGCGGTGTACCGGGATTATAATTATCTGATACTGTAACAGAACAGACAGTGCGCCGGGACGGTTTTTCCGTTCCGGCGGCTTGCTGCGCTGAGCGATTCGAAGCAGGAAGCTGAGATATACGCTCCGCGGGCGCCTCTTGAATAAGGAGAAAGAATATGCCGTCCATAAAACTGATTCGGGGAGGTACCATCGTCACACCGACAGAATCCTTTGCCGGTGATATTCTGGTGGCGGGGGAACAGATTGCGGAGGTTTTCCGCAGCGGAGATTTGGCGGAAGAAACACGGGAAAAAGAGGTACTTGCGGCTCTTCCGGGGGAGCCGGAAACGGTGGATGCTTCCGGTCTCCTGGTATTTCCGGGGTTTATCGATGCCCACACCCATTTTGACCTCCACGTGGCAGGTACCGTGACCTGCGATGATTTTTCCTCCGGAACCAGGGCAGCCGTCTCCGGCGGCACCACCACCATCGTGGATTTCGGAACCCAGTACCCCGGCGAAACCCTGGAGGAGGGACTTCAGAACTGGCTGGACAAGGCAAAGGAAGGAACCTTCTGCGATTACGGCATCCATATGTCCATTACAGAGTGGAATGCAGCAATTTCAGAGGAGTGTCAGCGGATGATGGACGAGGGGGTCACCACCTTCAAGGTCTATACTACCTACGACACCATGCTGGAGGATAAGACCTTATTCGAAGTGCTGAAGCGGCTTCATGAGGTGGGCGGCATCACCGGCGTTCACTGCGAGAACGACGGCATGATCGCGGCACTCCGGGAGGAAGCGGTGCGGGAAGGCGGTCTTAGGGATGTGGCATCCCATTACCGGACCAGACCATGCGCGGCGGAGGCGGAGGCCATAGGGCGGCTCCTCCACCTGGCGGAGGCGGCGGGCGCCCCCATGATTGATGTGCATCTGACCTGCGGGGAAGGACTTCAGGAAATTCGGGCAGCGAGAGCCCGGGGCCAGGAGGTTTATGCGGAAACCTGCCCCCAGTATCTCACCATGACAAGAGAGTTTTACGACCTGCCGGGCTTTGAGGGTGCAAAGTACGTGATTTCCCCGCCGCTGCGGGAGTAGTCTGACTGCGAGGTACTCTGGAAGGCCCTGGCGGAGGGAGAAATCCAGACCGTCTCCACGGACCACTGCGCCTTCACCCTGGCCCAGAAAGAGCTGGGAAGAGAGGACTTCCGGAAGATCCCCGGTGGAATGCCCGGGGTGGAGACCAGGGGAATCATTATGTATTCCGAGGGCGTCAGGGCCGGACGCATTTCCCGGGAAAAGATGTGCGAAGTTCTCTGTGAAAACCCGGCGAAGCTCTACGGCCTTTACCCGCAAAAAGGCGTCATTCGGAAGGGCGCCGATGCGGACCTGGTGTTGCTTGACCCGGCGGGGGAAACCTTCATCACGAAGGATACCCAGGTGAGCCGCTGCGACTACGCCCCGCTGGAGGGCAAGACCCTGACCGGGACCATCCGGCAGGTGTACCTGCGGGGAGAAGCGGCACTGGAGAACGG
>JAGBNL010000072.1 GCA_017634415.1 Clostridium sp. | reverse complement strand
CCTTCTGTCCTACGGCCTGCAGGGACTGGAATGCTGGTATTCCAGATACACGGAGAAGGAGATACAGGGCCTTCTAGGCACCGCGCAGGAAAAAGGACTCCTGGTCAGCGGCGGCAGCGACTATCACGGGAAAAACAAGCCAACCATCTATCCGGGGCTTCTGAACTGTGAAAATGTGACGGTTCCGGAAGAAAGCCTTACAATATTATTGCGACTTCGGGCAACGCTTTGACCCCCGGTGCAGGCTGGTGTATACTGACCTCATGTTATCTGTAATATCGGCCTGCTGCGTGCTACGGACAGGGTTCTTCACAGAACCTTCCGGGTCCCGGGCCCGACAGATGTGAGGTGTAAATATGATCAACAGAAAGAATTATATCCGCCGTATCGGCGCTGCGGTTATGGTGGCGGTTCTGACATTATCCCCGGGCATGACGTCCTTTGCCGAGGGTCCGGGCTCCGGAACAGGAGGATCCCAGATGGTGCAGGCTTCCCAGACCAGCCAGCAGGCGGTCAATGCCCAGAATGTGGAAAAACCTTCTATCGCCGCGGAAGGTGCGGCGCTCTACGATGCAACCCACGGCGTGTTCCTGTTTGAGAAAAACGGAGACAGGCAGTTCTACCCGGCCAGCATCACAAAGGTAATGACGGGACTTCTGGCGGCGGAAAACCTGGATATGAACAGCAGCGTCACATTCTCCAAAGCGGCGGTGACCAATCTGGAGACGGCTGCGGTCACGCTGCATGTACAGGAGGGAGAAACCTTCCTGGTTAAGGACCTGATGTACGGACTGTGGCTGAAATCGGCCAATGAGATCGCCAACGGTCTGGCGGAGGCTGTGGCCGGAAGCGTTCCCGCCTTCGCGGACAGGATGAATCAGAAGGCGGCTTCCCTGGGATGCACCCACACCAATTTCGTGAATCCCAACGGCCTGAACAACGCGAATCACCTGACAACAGCGAAGGATATGGCCCTTATCACAAACGCGGCCTTCAATAACAGTGTGGTCCGGCAGGTTGCGGGAACGCTGCATTACAGCTTCCCGGCATCCCCCAGTGTACCGGAGGTCCGGAATCTGACCATGGGACACAAGATGCTGAACCCCGGGAATTCCCAGTATTATGAAGGGTTTGTGGGAGGAAAGACAGGCTATACATCCAAGGCGGGCAACACGCTGGTCTCCGTGGCGGAGCGGGGCGGTGTCCGGCTGGTGGCGGTCATCCTGAAGAGCTCGGCAACCCATTACGCGGATACAAAGAAGCTCTTTGACTACGGATTTGCCGTAACCGGAGCAGCCGGCGGCACGCCTGCCGTTCCCGAGACGGCAGCACCGGAGACCACGGCGGCCGTACAGGAAACTGCGGCTGCAGGCGAGCCGAGACCGGAGGCCGGAAGCGCGCCTCAGACTGTGACGGAGGGACCCGGTTCCGCGGAAGCTTCCGCCCAGGAGACTGTGGCGGCAAAACCGCAGGAGAGTGAGGCTGACAGCCAGAGCACTCCGGCGGCGGAGAGCACACCTGCCGCAGAGAGCGGAAATACTGCCTCTGAGGGGGCCTGGGTGCAGACGGACGGCGGCTGGAAATACCGGAAGGCCGACGGAACCATGGCAAAAGATGAGGAGCTGCTCATCAAGGGAAAATATTATGTCTTTGACGGCAGTGAGATGATGCAGACGGGCTGGAATTATGCCCGCGGCAGCTGGCGCTATTACGGCGGAAACGGCGATATGAAGAGCTCCCGCTGGATAGAAACCAACGGTATGTGGTATTATGTCCTGGAGGACGGAAAACTTCTGGTTTCCGGAACCTCCCCGGATGGTTATAAGGTGGATGCCAACGGCGTCTGGATAAAGTGAAACGGAAAATACGATAAAGGAGAACCCCACAGAGTATGAAAGAGCTGGAAAAGACCTACAATCCGTCGGAGATTGAGGACAGACTTTATGAAAAATGGCTGAAAGGCCGGTATTTTCACGCAGAAGTGAATAAAAACAAAAAGCCCTTTACCATCGTGATGCCGCCTCCGAACATCACCGGCAAGCTTCATATGGGCCACGCCCTGGATAATACCATGCAGGATATTCTTATCCGCTACAAGAGAATGCAGGGCTATGAGGCTCTCTGGCAGCCGGGAACCGATCACGCGGCCATCGCCACCGAGGTCAAGGTCATCAATAAGCTGAAGGAAGAGGGCATCGACAAGCAGGATCTGGGCCGCGACGGCTTCCTGGAGAAGTGCTGGGACTGGCGTGAGGAGTACGGAACCACCATTATACGCCAGCTGCACATGCTGGGTTCCTCCGCGGACTGGGAGAGAGAGCGCTTTACCATGGATGAGGGCTGCTCCGAGGCCGTGAAGGAAGTGTTCGTCCGCCTGTACAACAAGGGATATATCTATAAGGGCTCCCGTATCATCAACTGGTGCCCGGTGTGCCAGACATCCATCTCCGATGCGGAGGTGGAGTATGAGGAGCAGAACGGCTTCTTCTGGCATATCAAGTACCCGATTGTGGGAGAAGAGGGACGGTTTGTCGAGATCGCAACCACCCGTCCGGAAACCATGCTGGGCGATACTGCCGTGGCAGTAAATCCGGAGGATGAGCGCTATCAGGATATCATCGGAAAGCAGCTGATTCTTCCGCTGACCGACCGCACCATTCCCGTTATCGCCGATTCCTATGTGGACAAGGAATTCGGAACCGGCTGCGTGAAGATCACGCCGGCCCATGACCCCAACGACTTTGAGGTGGGAAGACGCCACAACCTGGAAGAGATCTGCATCATGAACGATGATGCCACCATCTGCTATCCCGGAAAATACTGCGGCATGGACCGCTATGAGGCCAGAAAAGCCATCGTGGAAGACCTGGAGAAGCAGGGACTGCTGGTCAAGGTTGTACCCCATGCGCACAACGTGGGAACCCATGACCGCTGCCACACCACGGTCGAGCCGATGGTGAAGCCCCAGTGGTTCGTGAAGATGGAAGAGATGGCAAAGCCCGCCATCGAGGCCCTGAAGACCGGAGAGCTGAAGTTCGTTCCGGAAAGCTACGGAAAGACTTATCTCCACTGGCTGGAAAATATCCGCGACTGGTGTATCTCCCGCAAGCTCTGGTGGGGACACAGAATTCCGGCATATTACTGCGACGAATGCGGTGAGCTGGTGGTTGACCGGGAGGCTCCGGCTGTTTGCCCGAAGTGCGGCGGCACCCATTTCCATCAGGACGAAGAGACCCTGGATACATGGTTTTCCTCTGCTCTGTGGCCCTTCTCCACGCTGGGCTGGCCCACCGAGACCCCGGAATATAAGTATTTCTATCCTACAGACGTGCTGGTAACCGGATATGACATCATCTTCTTCTGGGTTATCCGCATGGTATTCTCCGGCATCGAGCAGACAGGAAAGCTGCCCTTCCACACCGTGCTGATCCACGGACTGGTGAGAGATTCCCAGGGCCGGAAGATGTCAAAGTCCCTGGGCAATGGCATCGACCCCATCGACGTCATCGAGAAGTACGGCGCCGATGCGCTGCGCATGACCCTGATGACGGGCAATGCGCCGGGCAATGACATGCGCTTCTACTGGGAGCGCGTGGAAGCTTCCCGCAACTTTGCCAACAAGATCTGGAATGCCTCCCGTTTTATCATGATGAATCTGGAGAAGGCGGAGAACCGTGAGGTGGCTCTCGGGGAGCTCACCATGGCGGACAAATGGGTTCTCTCCGGCGTCAACACCCTGACCCGGGAAGTAACCGAAAACCTGGACAAATATGAGCTGGGCATCGCCCTGCAGAAGATTTATGACTTCATCTGGGATGAATTCTGCGACTGGTACATCGAGATGGTAAAGCCGCGTCTCTACGACGACAGCGACAGCACCAAGGCTGCGGCCATCTGGACGCTCCGGACTGTGCTGCTGCAGGCGCTGAAGCTGCTGCATCCGTTCATGCCCTTTGTCACGGAGGAAATCTACTGCAATCTGCAGGATGAGGAGGAGACCATCATGGTATCCCCGTGGCCGCAGTACCGGGAAGACTGGTATTTCGCTGACGAGGAGCAGGCCACCGATATGATCAAGGATGCCGTCCGCGCCATCCGCACGGTCCGCACCTCCATGGGCGTGGCACCGTCCCGCAAGGCGAAGGTGTTCGTGGTTTCCGAGAATGAACATGTCCGTGCTGTATTTGAGCACAGCCGCGCCTTCTTTGCCGCGCTGGGTTCTGCTTCGGAGGTTGAAATCCGGGAAAACAGGGAAGGCATCAGCGAAGATGCGGTTTCCGCCGTTACCGCGGACGCCACCTTCTATATGCCCTTCGCCGACCTGGTGGATGTGGAGAAGGAAATTGCCCGTCTCGAGGGCGAAGAGAAGAAGCTGGCCGGCGAGCTTGCCCGCTCCGAGAAGATGCTCACAAATGAGCGGTTCCTGAGCAAGGCTCCGGCGGAGAAGGTAGCTGAAGAAAAAGAGAAGCAGGAGAAGTACCGCCAGATGATGGCGCAGGTAAAAGAAAGACTGGGGCAGCTGCGGAGATAAAAAAGGGCCGCAGGAGGCAAAACAGGACCTCCTGAAACGGCTTCCGCGGCGGGAACTTCTGTGAAATCTTCTGAATACAAAAAACATGCGTACAAATCAAAACTCGCTGCGCTCAGACAGTGTGATTTGTACGCATTTTGTATTCTTCAGATTTCACGAAGTTCCATCGCCTTGTGCAGATTGTTTCAGGAGGTTCTGTTTCCCTCACGCGGCATGCCGGAAAGTGAAGGAAATATTGAAATGCCTTGAGACCTGCCCGGGGCGGAGCATTGCCTGCGCAGAACAATCTGCACGAGCCGTCGCACTTTCCGAAAATTGGAATACGCGAAATGCGCACAAATCGCGTGTCTGAGCAGAGCGAGTTAGCGATTTGTGCGCATTGTTCTGAGCGTATGACAATCTTCGTGAAAGCGCAGGCGAGGAAGCCGTTCTGCGCAGACAGATGTGCCGCCCGGGCAAGGTAACAGGTAATGTTTTTACAGCCGCATGACCGCCAGGCCGTCGCTTCCGGAGCCGGACACTTCGAAGACGTGAATTCCTCTGGTAATGAAGGCTTCCGTCATGAGAGCCATCTTCTGCGGCGTTTCGTGGAAATCCGTGGAGATCCAGTACTGCACCAGACCGATGCAGCCGGAAACGATATAGGAGAGAAAGGCGCCGAGGGTGTCCATGTTCTCGGTGTAGTTCAGCTCCAGCCAGCGTCCCAGGGCCCGTTCCCGTATGATATCCTTGATACGGTTTTCAAACTTCAGGTTGCCGTTTGCTCCCATCAGGGCCGTGATCAGGTCCGCGTTTTCATGGATGAAGGGATAGAGCTCGCCGAACAGAAGAGAAGGCTTATCCGTCAGCTCCTTGGCGCTGTAATGATTCAGAATGGTTTCGAATTCGGCGGCAAAATCGGTCTCTATCTGCTCCAGAAGATCATAGATATCCTTGTAATGCAGATAGAAGGTGCCCCGGTTGATGTCAGCCATCTCGGAGACCTCACGGACAGTAATGTCCTGAAGCTTCTTTTCCTTCATCAGGCGTATCAGGCATTTTTTGAGGGACCGTTTGGTTTTCCGGACACGCCGGTCTTCATGCTCGTTTTTTGTCATTGATTTTACCTTCTGAATTCTTTTGAAAAATTATAAACAAAAATGTATATACTGTCGCTTAAAGAAACATGTGTCTTAAGCTGATGATTGAAATAGTTGGCAGTTGTCAGTATAATGTATTTCAGTTAAAAAAACAACACGTTGTCGAGTAATGAAAGGTACGCCTTGCGGCGAACCCTTAAACCGCTCAAATCCGCGGGACTCTCGCCCCTGTGGGGCGAGCATAAATGAATGCATGATGGGGTGTCTATGAATATGAATGCAAAAAATGTATGGAAAGGGAAAATTTGGAAATCCGCTGTTCTGGGCGCAGCTCTCGCAGTGGGGATGAGCTTTGCGGGCTACGCCGCAGGAACCTGGATGCCGACGGAATCCGGCTGGGCGCTGGTGGATGCGGCCGGAAACCGGCTTACCGGATGGCAGGAGCAGGAAGGGTCCTGGTATTATCTGGATGAAATGGGAAATATGAAGACCGGATGGTTACAGCTGGACGGGAACTGGTATTACCTGGATGAATCCGGAAAGATGGCCACGGGATGGAGAGAGATCGGCGGAAAGTATTACTACCTGAATTTATCCGGTGTCATGACCACAGCCCACCGCACATCGGATGACGTAACTTATTCCTTCCGCGCGGACGGAAGTCTCTCCGAGGTCAAAAAGAAGAAGAATACCGGTGGCGGAAGCTTCCCGGTGGAATTCTATGATGCCGCCACACAGCAGCTGGCGGATACCCTGAATGAGACAAAGCTGAATGCCGTGACGGAAGATGACGAAGATGACGAGGACCGGGACGAGGACAGCAAGAAGGATTATGACAAGGACAAGAGCTATGTGATAGACGGCGGGCTTCAGGCCGCGGCCGAGCACAGGCTTGAGCTGGCAGTTACCCGCGGTTACGGAAACGGTAAAATTCCGGATGAGGGATATGTGGACGATTACTACAGAAGTATCGGTAGCAATTATTCCAGCAAGAGACATCTGGAGATTTTCCTGCCGCTCTGCAATAATGCCGCAGAGGCGGAGGAAAAGCTGGACAGAAGATACGGTGAGGAGAATAAAAAGCGCGCCGATCGGCTGAGCTATTACACCAGAATCGGTATTGCCTGCCGGGAATATAACGGAAAATATCAGTACATGATCGAACTGATGAGGTAAAAGGAGTCTTTTTCGATGAGACATCCAGACAGAATAAAAACAGCAGCGCGTTTCTGCGCCATGGGGCTTTCCGCAGTGATTACCGCGGGAAGCCTTCTCCATCCCGTCTATGCGGATGCGCCCCGGGTGCAGGTGGATGAAACGCTCTATGTCAGCACCGACAGCTACGGTGTCCCCACCGGCGTCAGCGTGGTAAAGAGCGTGGGAATGAACGGCCGGGACAGCTTTACAGATTACGGCGATTATACGGATATCGTCAATATGACCAACCAGACGGAACCGGATTACCGGAACGGAAAGATCACCTGGAACGTGGGGGAGAATGTCAGCCGGTTTTACTACGAGGGCAAGCTTGATCCCGGGGCGGTGGAGCTTCCCTGGAACTTTGACATTTCCTACAAACTGAACGGGGTTCCGAAAAAGGCGGAGGAGCTCCTGGGTGCTTCCGGGCTTGTGGAGATTCACATCGAAGCGCGGCCCAACACACTCACAAAGGAGTACTACAGGAACAACATGCTCCTTGCCGCTGTGGTTCCCGTGGATATGGAGAAATGCTACAGCGTGGACGCGCCCGGATCCCAGACCCAGACCATGGGAAGCCTGACGGGCGTGGCCTTCATGGCGCTTCCGGGGGAGGAGGGAGATTTTACCGTGCGGATCGGCACGGAGGATTTCTCCAGCCCCGGCGTGATTATAACCATGATGCCGGGAACTCTCAGCGATCTGGGAAGGCTGAAGGACTTGAAGGAAGCCAGAGATACCTGGAGGGAGAACGGCGACAGACTCTATGAGAGCATGAACGATCTCATGCTGACCATGGAGGGCATGAAAGACGATGTGAAAACCGCCCGTGACGGAGCCTCGGACCTGCAGAGCGCACGGTCTACACTGAGCGGCAGCCGTCCGCAGACGGAGGTGCTGTCAGCCGCCGCCGTCGCACAGCTGAGAGAGCTGACCGGTACCATCGCGGATCTGGTGCCCTATATGCAGACGGCGAGAACAGCCGTCGAGGATGTGAATTATAATGCGGATGCCATGTACAATTCTCTGGAATCCACTCAGGAGGACCTGGATACCCTCTATGACCGTCTGAAAAGCCTGCAGAGAGCACTCTACAGAGCTTCAGACGGTGCGGATGCCGCAGCGCTTACGGCGGATGACCGGGCGCAGATCGGAAAGCTTGCCGGGGATATCATCACGGTGAACGGAGACCTGGCGGCGGGAGCTGCCCGGGTGAAGACGGACGGAGAGGAAATCCGGAAGCACGCGGCATCCGTGAAGGAAGCGGCGGAAAACATTACGAAGAGCGGAGCGGCACAGGCTGTAAAACAGCAGATCGCGAGGGCTGCCAGCGGCTCTGATCTACCGAAGGAACAGCAGGCGGCAGTTTTCAGAAGCGTGGAAGAATACGAGGCGGCGCTCAACCGCTCTGTGGAGGATCTGGCCGGGAAAGCGGAAAACAGCAGAGCGGCGAAGACAATAGACCATGTGACAAAAACCGCGGACGATTCCATTGCCCTGATCAATGATGTGAACGGGGCGGTGGCGAGAAGCGGAAAAATCGTCGATGAAGTGAATTCGGCGCTGGGTCTCACCTCCGGCGTGGCCTATCAGACGGGGCGCACCATGGGAGCCCTCAGGACCGTGGATGATGATCTGATCTATCTGATCGACGATGTCCGGGTGCTTATTGATACCATGGACAGATACGAGCCGGACCTCCTGGCAAATCTTCAGGATACGGAGGATATGCTGAATGCTCTCACGGGAGCTCTGGGAAGCACCCACGCCCTCATGACCACCGTAAACAACACCCTGACGGCGGCCGGACCGAGCCTTGACCGGGGCAGCGAAAAGACGCTCCGGGCGATGCGGGGGACGCTGGATGATACCCTGAAAATGCTGGACGATATCAGCGGCGTCAGAGAGGCCGGGGAGGCCATGAAGAAGACGCTGGACGATGAGCTGGACAGACTGGAGGACGAGACCAGCTTCCTGAATATGGATCCGGACGCGAAGAAGGTCTCATTTACCTCCGCCCTGAACGCGGAGCCGAGAAGCCTGCAGATTGTGGTGCGCACGGGGGAGATCTCCGAGGAGACGCAGCCGACGGATATTACCGATGAGGAAGCGGAGCCGGAAAATGTGGGAATCTTTAATCGTATCCGGACAGTGCTGAAGAAGCTGTTTGATACGATCGCGCAGCTGTTCGGCAGATAAGGTAAAGAAGACGGAGCAGATATATGACCTGGCTTGAAAAACTGAAAAACAGAATATCTGCCCGGAAGGAACAGACAGACCCGGGAGAGCCGGGCGGCGCGAAAACCGGCGGCCGCAGGCATATTGCGGACATTATCGTGGAGCACAACCGGGGGATCGCCAATGGGGTGCTGGTGCTGGTTGTCATCTGCATCCTCTGCATTCCCTTTGTGGGAGTCAACTATGACCTGACCTCCTACCTTCCGGATTATGCCCCTTCAAAGACGGCCATCAACAAGATGAAGGACACCTTCGGCTATCCGGGCACCGGGCGCATCATGCTGAAGGATGTGTCCCTCTATGAGGCGAAGGAGTATAAAAACCGTCTTGAGAAGGTAGAGGGCGTCGATCAGATCGTCTGGTGCGATACGGTGAACCAGGTGTATTCCGCCTCGGATTTTATCGACTATACGGCGATAGACGAATACTATAAGGACGGCTGTGCCGTGATGGATGTGACATTTACCGAGGGGGACACCAGCCGGGTCACCCACCGCGCCATAGACGATATCGAAGAGATTCTCGGGGACCGGGGCTATATCGTGGGAATGTCCCCGACCAACAAGTTCACGGAGGAAAATGTCCAGGACCAGATGAAGATGATTCTGGCGGTTGCTGTGACATTCATTTTTCTGATTCTCCTTGCCACCACCACCTCTTATTTTGAGCCGGTTCTGTTCCTGACGGTAATCGGCTGCGCCATCGCCATCAATAAGGGGACGAATCTGATCCTCGGAGAGATATCCTTTGTCACGAACAATATCTCCGATGTGATGCAGCTTGCGACCTCCATGGATTATTCCGTTTTCCTGCTGCACGCCTATGAGCGGGAGAGGGAAAAGGGAACGGACAAGGAACCTGCCATGAAGGCGGGCCTGAAGAATACCATCAATACGGTGCTTGCCAGCTCCCTGACCACCTTCTGCGGCTTTATCGTGCTTGTCACTATGCAGTTCAGGATGGGATGGGATCTGGGAATCGTCATGTCCAAGAGCATCATCTGCAGTCTGTGCATGGTTATCTTCCTGATGCCGGCCCTGCTGCTCAGATGGTCCGACCGGATCGACAGAATGCGCCACAGACCGTTTCTGCCCAGATTTCACCGGTTTTCCATCGTTGTGAACCGTATCAGTCCATTTGTCCTCGGACTGGTGATCCTGATCGCCGCGCCCTGTTACGCGGCCCAGGGGATGAATAATTTCATGTACGGGCCGGACGCGGTCGGCGCGGGTCCCGGCGTCTCCATCTATGAGAATGCGAAGGAGATCGACGGGAAGTTCGGGCGTTCCAATCTGCTGGTGGCCATATTCCCGACGGAATCCGATGTCAAAGAGCGCAGACTGGCCGAAGAACTGGAGGATCTGCCCTATGTGAAGAAGGTCATGACTCTCGCGGCATATCTTCCGGAGGGCGTGCCGGAATCCATGCTGCCGAAAAGCGTCACAAAGCTTTTCCACCAGGGGGGATACAGCCGCTTTCTGATTTATATCAAGACAAAGCCGGAGAGCGACCTGGCCTACCGGAATACCCTGGAGGTCAGCGAGCGGATAAGGAGCTATTATCCGGAGGAATGCTACATCACGGGCAATACACCGTCCACCATGGACATGGAAAACATACTGAAGGTGGACTATAAGCGGGTCAACAATCTGGCCATGCTGGGCGTTTTCCTGGTGGTTATGGTATCCTTCCGGTCGCCCATCATGCCGCTGGTTGCCATGATTCCCATCATGATAGCCATTTACCTGAACATGGCCTTCCCCTATCTCATAGGGAAAAGCATGATTTTTATCGGCTATGCCGTTGTCAGCTGCATCCAGCTGGGCGCCACCATCGACTACGCGATTCTGTGCACGGAAAACTATATGCACATCAGGCAGTCGGAGAAGGACAGGAAGAAGGCCGCCGGAACCATGGTGGAGCTGAGTTTTCCTTCCATTCTGACATCGGGGACGATTCTGATTGTCTGCGGCTATGCCATCAGTTATCTCTCCTCCATTCCCGCCATCAGCGAGGTGGGACGCCTGGTGGGAAGGGGCGCGATTTTTTCCGTAATCTTTGTTACCACCACCATGCCGGTGCTTCTGCGGCTGGTGGATCCCTTCATCATGACGCCGGCCGCCCAGAAGCGGGAGAGAGCCCGGGCCATCATCCATGATGCTGCCGTGGCGGCGAAAAACCGCAGAAGGAGACGCCATGAACGGATCCGCAGCGCGATTGAAGGGGTGCGGAATAAAAACCGGAAAAAGGATGATGAGGCTTCCTGAAAAGAAAGTGATTGTGAAGAAATCCCCCGCGGGTGTATAATACCCGAAACGGGGGATTTTTCTATGAATAAAGAACAAATAATGAGTATTGCAGCCGCGGAAGAGTATCTGAACAGTATTCCGCGGTTTTCGAAGGTTAAGCACGATATGGCAGAGCTTCGGCGGATGCTTCAGATGCTCCATGCCGGCATGCCGGAAGAGAAAGTTATCCATGTGGCGGGAACCAACGGCAAGGGTTCGGTCTGCGCCTTCCTGTCCGCTGTTCTCAGGCGAGCGGGCAGAAGCACCGCGGTATTTACCTCCCCGCATCTTGTCACCGTGAGAGAGCGGTTCCGCTTTGACGGGGAAATGGTTTCCGAAGAGGAATTCATGGAGGCCTTCCGGACCGTCCGGGCGGGCGAGGAGGACTTCGCAGCCTGCGGACTGACCATACCCACTTATTTTGAGTATCTGTTTCTGATGTTTGCCGTGATGTGCGCAAAGCATGAGACCGATGCCGTCATTCTGGAGACGGGACTGGGCGGAAGACTGGACGCTACCAACTGCCTGCTAAAACCGGCAGTCTGCGTCATCACCTCCATAAGCCTGGACCACATGCAGTATCTCGGCAGTACTGTCACGGCCATTGCCGGAGAGAAGGCGGGCATCATCAAGGAAAATGTGCCGCTGGTCTATGACAACACGGATGCGGAGGCTTCGGCCGTATTTGAAAAGACGGTATCCGAAAGGAACTGCCCCTCCTGGCCGGTGGACCATACCTGTATCCGCGAACTGAACGCGGATTCCGGGAAGCTTATGCTCCGGGCGCAGACCGCTCATTACGGTGAGATCGCGCTGGAGGTTCCCTTCCCCGCGCCCTACCAGGCGGTGAACGCCCTGCTTGCCGCGGAGGCAGCCGGGATTCTGGGAATTCCGGAAGAGGCGGTGAAAAAGGGAATTTCGGAGACCAGATGGCCGGGAAGAATGGAAGAGATTCTTCCGGGCGTATATCTGGACGGAGGACACAATGAAGGCGGAATCCGCGCGTTTGCGGAGGCGGCCGCCGCTTTAAGGACGCCAGGGGAGAAGGGAAGGAAGCTTCTGCTTTTTGCGGTCTCATCGGACAAGGAGTATGAGAAGATGCTCCGCCTTATCCGGGACATGATGCATCCGGATGTGATTGTCCTGACAAAGCTCAGGACCGAGCGCGGGCTGGATACGGAGATTCTGCGGCGGACGGCGTCGGAAGTGTTCGGAAGCGGAAAGTCGCTCCTGGTGGTTTCCGATGCGGCCTCCGCCATGGAAAAAGCGCTGGCTGAGAAGAAGGACGGAGATCTGCTGTTCTGCGCGGGTTCCCTCTACCTTATCGGTGAGATCAAAGCGGCGATGCAGACGGATGGAGAAGAAAAGATATGAGCGATGACAGAATTATAGATTTTGAAGACGAACTGGCACATTTTCAGCCGAGCCTTGATATAGACGAGGTCGGGGAGGCCATCATTCAGGCGGATCTGACCGATATGTCGGACATTATGCTGGAACTGATGAAACGGACACGGGATTAGGAAAATGATTCGTACAGAGGAAATACGCAGAATATCCAACAGCTTCTATAACGAGGGGCTGAGACTTGCAAATATCCGGGATCTGACCGGGGCAGCCGGCATGCTCAAAACCTGTCTGAATCTGAACAAGTTCCACACGGAGGCGAGAAATCTTCTGGGACTCGTCTACATGGAGATGGGAGAGACCGGCGACGCCCTGATGCACTGGGTCATAAGCACCAATTTCCAGGAAAAGAACAACCGGGCTTCGGTCTACCTGGAGCGGGTGCAGAACCGGCAGGAGGTCCTGGATGAGTGGAATGCGGATATCCGGAGATACAACAGCGCCCTGTCCCAGGCAAAGATCGGCAACCCGGACCTGGCCGCCGTGCAGCTGAGCAGTGTGGCGGACGGGCGGGACAACTTCGTCAAGGCCCAGAACCTGATGGCGCTTCTCTGTATCCAGAGAGGGGAGTACGCCAAGGCAGGCAGGTATCTGCTGCGGACCCTCCGGGTCGATGCGGGAAATCCGAAAGCACAGTGGTATCTGGCGCATATCCGTTCTTCCATGGGAAGAGACGGGGAAGAGACGGAAACGGGAACAAATACATTTTCCCACAGGAGAATGAAGGCGGATGATGTAATTATCCCCCCGACCTACAGGGAAAATACCGGAAGGCAGTCGGTGCTTCTGATTATCGCGGGACTGCTTCTGGGCGCCTGCGCCGTCTTTTTCCTGGTGATGCCCACAAGAATCCGCCAGGAAACCGGAAAGCATACCAGAGAGCTTCTTTCCTACAATGAGCAGCTGAACCAGAAAAACGAAGAGATTGCGGAGCTGGAGAAAACCAGCGCCCGCTATCTGGAGGATAAGGACAAGGCGGAAAGCGAGCTGAACAATATCCTGAACAATAAGGACAGCGCCATCAGCCAGTACGGAACGCTGCTCAGGATGAACAACGCGTACCGCAGCGGGGATCTCGGCACGGCTGCCTCCCTGTATAAGGATTTCGATACCTCTCTTATCGCGGATGATGAGATAAGGCAGTACGCGGAAAATCTCCGCCAGGAGGTGGCCACGGAAGGCTACCAGTCCCTGGAGGATGAGGCGTATGAAACCTGGAATTCGGGAAGATTCCGGGAGGCCATCGCCCTCTATGAGACCTGCCTGACGATCCGGCCGGAGAACCCGAAGGTGCTTTATTATCTGGGCATCCTTCACAAGAGCGTGGATGAGATTGACACCGCCGTCCAGTATTTTACCAGGGTGGTAACGGAGTTCGCGGCCTCCGAGCAGGCCTCGCCCGCAAGAACCCAGCTGGAAGAGCTGTCGCCCTCCGCAGGACCGCGCACCGGAACCCCGGTGCCCGAGAGCGTGCCTCCGGAAGAAAACGGCGGACAGGGTTCGGAAGAAAACGGAGAAGAAGCCGGCGGACAGGATAACGGAGAAGCAGAGCCGGAGAACGAGGAAGAAGCAGCAGGATAAAAAGCATGAAATATGATGAACATTCCGTAGAAAACAGGCTGTCTGAGCTGAATTCACAGAATATCAAATACCGTCATAAGTTTTCCACCATCGCAGCAACCGTCATCCTGACGGTTGTGCTTTCTGCTGCCGTGATCGGCGCCTCCGTGGGTTACGGAATGCTCCGGGGAATCCTGGACAATACGCCCGCCTTTGACCCGGACAGGGTGGTTCCCACCGGGTTCTATTCCATTATCTACAACAGCAGGGGAGATGTGGCCGAGCGGCTGGTTGGATCCAACGCAAACCGCGTCGAGGCGAGGTATGACGAGCTGCCCCAGGATCTCATCGACGCCTTCGTGGCCATCGAGGATTCCCGGTTCTGGCAGCATGACGGCATCGATTTCCGGTCCATTATCCGGGCCGTCGCCGGCATCGTCACGGACAATTACAGCGGCGGCGCCAGCACCATCACACAGCAGCTGATCAAGAATACCGTATTTGAAGGCGGTATGGAGAACAGCGGCGGTGCCCGGCTGGAGCGGAAGATTCAGGAACAGTATCTGGCCCTGCAGCTGACCCGCACCACGGACCGGAAGACGATTCTCACCAATTATCTGAATACCATCAATCTCGGCAGCGACACGCTGGGCGTGAAGGCTGCCGCCATGCGGTATTTCGGGAAGGACTGCGCGGACCTGAGCCTGTCGGAATGCGCCGTCATCGCGGGCATTACCCAGAACCCCTCCAGGTATAATCCCATCACCCATCCGGAGGAGAACAACGCCCGGCGGGAGACGATTCTCAGTGAGATGTACCGGCAGGGCTACATTACCCGGGAGGAGCAGGAAAGCGCCCTGGCGGACCGGGTGTATGACCGCATCCAGAATGTGAATGTGGAGACGGCAGGCCGCCGTCTGGCCTATTCCTACTATACGGACGAGCTGATCGAGCAGGTGAAGGAGGCGCTGAAGGACCGGTACGGATATACCGACACCCAGGCCTACAACATGATATATACAGGGGGACTCCGCATCTATACGCCCCAGGATCCGGATATCCAGGCCATCGTGGACGAGGAGATGAAGAACCCGGGCAACTATGACGCGGAGCGGTTTGCCGCAGAGTACCGGCTTTCCGTGAAGAATGCGGCGGGTGAGACAAATCATTACAGCCAGGAGCATCTCCACCGGTTTATCCGGCAGTCGGGCGGCTATCCGGGCTTTGACGGACTCTTTAATACGGCGGAGGAGATTTCCGCCTGGGTGGAGCTGTACCGCGCTTCCGTGGTGCAGGAGGGGGATACGGTTCTCGGAGAATCTCTGAATGCGGTGCCCCAGCCCCAGGCCTCCTTTGTGCTGATAGAACAGTCCACAGGTTATGTCCGGGCCATCTCCGGCGGACGCGGGGAAAAGAACGCCAGCCGGACGCTGAACCGGGCGACGGATACATTGCGCCAGCCGGGTTCCACCTTCAAGGTTATCACTACCTTCGCGCCGGCGCTGGATACCTGCGGCGCCACCCTGGCGACAACTTACTATGACGGACCCTATTCCTACGGCACCAAGGTGTTCCGGAACTGGTGGGGGGACAACTGGACCGGATATCAGAATATCCGGGACGCCATCATCTATTCCATGAATATCGTGGCCCTGCGCTGCATGGCGGAGACCGTAACGCCCCAGCTGGGCGTGGATTACGCAAAGCGCATGGGAATCACGACGCTGACCTCCTCGGACCTCAACCTGTCTACCGCCCTGGGCGGCATCACGAAGGGCGTGACCAATCTGGATCTGACCTGCGCCTTCGCCACCATCGCCGACGGGGGCATCTACAGGAAGCCTCTGTTTTTCACCAGAGTGACGGACAGGAACGGAAAGCTGATTCTGGACAATGCACCCGAAAAGCGGCAGGTTCTGAAGGAGTCCACCGCCTGGCTTCTGACGGATGCCATGGCGGAATCAATGAAGGCCAATACCCTCTATCAGACCTTCGGCGTGGGAATCCATTCCACCGGCACCGCCGCGGCCATCCCCGGCATGAGCTGTGCCGGTAAGAGCGGCACCACATCGGACAATGTGGATGTCTGGTTTGTGGGCTACACCCCCTATTACACGGCGGGAATCTGGGGAGGCTGCGACAACAGCCAGACCCTGAAGGATTCGGACAGAGGCATCAATAACGGCGGAACCAGCTACCACAAACGCATCTGGAACCGGATTATGACCCGCATCCACGAAGGAATGGATGACCCGGGATTTGTGCGTCCCGCGGATGTTGTGGAGGCGCAGATATGCCGGAAATCCGGGAAGATGCCGGCAGCCGGCGTCTGCGAGAACGACCCGAGAGGCACCCCGGTCTATACGGAGTATTTTGCCCAGGGGACGGTTCCCACGGAGGTGTGCGACAGACACGTCCGGGCAAACATCTGCCTGGAATCCGGCGAGCGGGCGACGGAGAAATGCCCGGCGGATCAGACGGAGCAGCGGACCTTCATGATAAAACCGGAGTTTGAGGGAGATACGGACGACACGCTCTATGTCATGCCGGATTACTGTATTCTCCATGATCCTCACGCCAGGGAGACAGACCCCGAGCGGACGGAAGAAGAGGAAGAGGCTGAAGAGCAGGAGGAAGAGGAAGAAGAATGAAAATACTGTTCCAGGGCGGCGAGGGAGAGATTGTGGAGAAAAAGTCCCGCTTCATCGCCTCTGTCAGGGCGGTCTCTTCTGAAGAGGAGGCGGCGGCTTTCATCGGGGAGATACGGAAGAAATTCTGGGATGCCAGGCATCACTGCTCTGCCTATGTCCTGGGGGAGCGGGGTGACCTGACCAGATGCTCCGATGACGGAGAGCCTTCCGGGACGGCGGGAAGACCCATGCTGGACGTGCTGACGGGAGAAGGCCTCACCAACTGCTGCGCGGTGGTGACGCGCTATTTCGGCGGGACGCTCCTGGGAACCGGCGGACTGGTCCGGGCCTACAGCGGCGCGGTCCGGGAGGGCCTTAAGAACTGCAGGGTTCTGGAGTGCATCGAGGGCGTCAGGCTGGTGATCTCCTGCGATTATACGGATCTGGGAAAAATCCAGTATGTTCTGGGGGAGGAAGCCGTCACTCAGGAGAATACGGACTACAGCGACAAAGTGGTGCTGACCGTGCTGCTGCCGGCGGCACAGGAAGAACGCATACGGAAGAGACTGACCGACATCACCGGAGGACGGATAAAGACAGAGGACTCCGGACGTCCGATGCTGGGCGAATCAGATGGAAAATACATGGATCTGTCAGCAAGATGCCCTTGAACTCTGTGTTTATTAATGTTAGAATAACCCTTTAGTGCTGAAGTAATATAGGTTATTTCCACAGAGGGAAAGGACAGAAAGAAGATTTTTATGAATATGAAACGGGAAGATGTCAGAAACGTAGCGATCATTGCCCATGTTGACCACGGCAAGACCAGCCTGGTGGATCAGCTGCTGCGGCAGAGCGGCGTATTCCGGCAGAATCAGGAAGTAGTGGACCGGGTTATGGATTCCGGGGATATCGAGCGGGAGAGAGGCATTACTATCCTTTCCAAGAATACCGCAGTCATGTACAACAATGTGAAGATCAACATCGTGGATACGCCCGGACACGCCGATTTCGGCGGAGAGGTGGAGCGCGTGCTCAAGATGGTGGACGGCGTGGTCCTGGTGGTGGACGCCTATGAGGGACCGATGCCCCAGACCAAGTTCGTGCTCCGAAGAGCCCTTGACCTGGATCTGCCCGCGGTGGTCTGCATCAATAAGATAGACCGTCCGGATGCGAGAGCCCAGGAAGTGGTGGATGAGGTTCTGGAGCTGTTCATGGATCTGGATGCATCCGACGAGCAGCTGGATTCTCCCTTTGTGTTCGCTTCCGCCAAGGGAGGATTCGCAAAGAGGACCCTGGATGGCCCGGAGGAGGACATGAAGCCTCTGTTTGATGCCATTCTGGAGCACATCCCGGCTCCGGAGGGAGATCCGGACGCAGGCACCCAGATGCTGATCTCCACCATCGATTACAATGAATATGTAGGACGAATCGGCGTGGGCAAGATCGACAACGGACATGTGAAGGTGAACCAGGAGTGTGTTATCGTAAACCACCACGAGCCGGACAAGTTCCGCAAGGTAAAGGTCGGAAAGCTCTATACCTTCAACGGACTGGCCAGAACAGAGGTGAACGAGGCCTCTGTGGGCGAGATTGTGGCTATCTCCGGAATTGAAGACCTTCATATCGGAGATACGCTCTGTTCTCCGGAAGCGCCGGAGGCGATTCCCTTCCAGAAGATTTCAGAGCCCACTATCGCCATGAACTTCATGGTCAATGACAGCCCCCTGGCCGGAAAAGAAGGAAAATTTGTCACATCCCGTCATATCCGGGAGAGACTGTTCCGGGAGCTGAATACGGATGTAAGCCTCCGGGTGGAGGAGCTCTCCCCCGACTGCTTCA
The DNA here is from genome assembly GCA_017634415.1 of Clostridium sp. Lineage (GTDB taxonomy): Bacteria > Bacillota > Clostridia > Lachnospirales > Lachnospiraceae > Clostridium_R. The sequence continues at coordinate 12,784 of JAGBNL010000072.1, read as the reverse complement.
AGGTGTCCGGCCGCGGCGAGCTGCATCTGTCCGTCCTTATCGAGGAGATGCGCAGAGAGGGCTACGAATTCGCGGTCAGCAAGGCGGAAGTCCTGTACCGGACCGACGAGCGCAACCGGAAGCTGGAGCCCATGGAGATCGCCTATGTGGATGTGCCGGATGACTTCACCGGAACCGTCATCCAGAAGCTGACCAGCCGCAAGGGCGAGCTGCAGGGCATGAGCCCCATCGGCGGCGGATATACCAGACTGGAATTTGAGATTCCCTCGAGAGGCTTAATCGGATACAGGGGAGAATTCCTGACCGATACCAAGGGAAACGGAATCCTGAACACTGCCTTCGAGGGCTATGCTCCCTACAAGGGCGATCTGTCCTACCGCAAGCAGGGCTCCCTCATCGCCTTTGAGCCCGGCGTGTCCATCACCTACGGTCTGTTCAATGCCCAGGAGAGAGGCGTCCTGTTTATCGGTCCCGGCGTGCAGGTATATTCCGGCATGGTTGTGGGACAGAGCGGAAAGACGGAGGATATCGAGATCAATGTCTGCAAGACGAAGAAGCTGACCAACACCCGTTCTTCCAGTGCAGATGAGGCGCTCCGCCTGGTGCCGCCGAAGATCATGAGCCTGGAGCAGTGCCTTGATTTCATTGATACGGATGAGCTTCTGGAGGTAACGCCCCAGAGCCTGCGCATACGTAAGAAGATACTTGATCCGCTTCTCAGAAAGAGAGCGATGATCAGCCGCAAAGATAAAGAGAGAGCAGGAGGAGAATAATCATGGCTATTTTTGAAGGTGCCGGTGTTGCTATTGTCACTCCGATGAAGGCAAACGGCGAGATCAACTATGACAAGTTCGAGGAACTGATTGAAGAGCAGATTGCCGGCGGTACAGACTGCATTATCGCTGTGGGCACCACCGGAGAAGCTTCCACCCTCACTGAGAAGGAGCATATCGATGCCATCCGCTTTGCGGTAGAGGTGACAAAGCACAGAATTCCTGTCATCGGCGGAACCGGCTCCAACAGCACGGCCTCCATGATTCAGTACTCCACCGAGGCGGAGGAAGCCGGCGTGGACGGACTTCTTCTTGTTTCGCCCTATTACAACAAGACCTCCCAGAGAGGACTGATCGCCAGCTTCAAGGCCACGGCGGATGCGGTGAAGGTTCCGGCGCTCCTCTATAACGTACCGAGCCGTACCGGAATCAACATTGCCCCGGAGACCATCGCATGGCTCTGCAAGAATGTGGACAATATCGTCGGCGTCAAGGAAGCCAGCGGTAATTTCTCCAATATTGCGAGACTGATGTCCATCGCGGACGGAAAGGTGGATCTCTACTCCGGAAACGATGACCAGACCGTTCCCATGCTGGCTATCGGCGGAAAGGGCGTGATCTCGGTTCTCTCCAATGTGGCGCCGAGACAGACCCACGATATGTGCCAGGCCTTTTTCGACGGTGATGTCGCGAAGGCGCAGAAGATGCAGCTGGAGGCCATCCCGCTGATCGAGGCGCTGTTCTGCGAGACCAACCCGATCCCAGTCAAGGAAGCCCTGAACATGATGGGCAAAGAGGTGGGCGGATACCGCCTTCCGCTGGTGGAGATGGCTCCGGAGAACCGGGAGCGTCTCAGAGCTGAGATGAGAAACTACGGACTGATCGACTAAACCGGAGGAATTCCCATGACCAGAGTGATTATTCACGGCTGCAACGGCGCCATGGGGCAGGTCATCGCGAAGCTTGCCCAGGCGGATGATGATGTGGCCGTTGCCGCGGGACTTGATATTGAAGACAGGGGGCTCTGCACATTCCCGGTGTACACCGCACCGGAAAAATGCGCGGAGGAGGCCGACTGCGTGATTGACTTTTCCACGGCGAAGGCGGTGGATCCGCTTCTTGACTGGTGCGCGGCGAGAAAGCTTCCTCTGGTGCTCTGCACCACCGGGCTTTCGGAGGAGCAGCTGCAGCATATGCGGGAAGCGGCAAAAGAGACGGCAATTCTCCGCTCCGCAAATATGTCTCTGGGCGTGAATCTTCTGCTGGCCCTGGTGAAGGAAGCGGCAAAAACTCTTGCGCCCAACGGATTTGACGTGGAGATCGTCGAGAAGCATCATCGCCGCAAGATCGATGCCCCCAGCGGTACGGCGCTGGCTCTGGCGGATTCCGTCAATGAAGCGCTGGATGGCGCATACCATTACCGGCTGGATCGTTCCGGCGTCCGGGAGAAGAGGGATCCGAAGGAGATCGGCATCCAGGCTGTCCGCGGCGGAACCATCGTCGGGGAACACGATGTCATATTCGCCGGTGAGGATGAGGTGATCACCCTGAATCATACGGCGTACTCACGGGCCATCTTCGGGAAGGGGGCTGTCACAGCCGCGAAATTCCTTTCGGGAATGGGTCCGGGACTGTATTCCATGGAGGATGTCATTGGCATATAATACCGGAAATGCTGTGGATTACCGATATCTCAGGCGTTATCTGAGAGCCATGCGCAGAAAGCGGTACCGCAGGGAGAGAATGGGTCTCTGCCTGCTGCTTTTCTGCGCCGCGGTATATCTCGGCTTTGCCGGCGCATACCGGGAGGCCTTTCTTGTGATAGAGGAGGATCATCACCTGGAGTATGCGCTGCCGGGCAGCTCCCCCGGGCACGGAAGCAGACTGCAGGTGGATATCAGCCTGCGTGAGGGAAAGCTCCGGATCACCCGGGAATCTGCGGAACCGACGGAAGACACTGAAGACAGGAATAGTCTGAGGACAGGAGGATAACATGGGCAGCTATGACAGATATGTGAGTCCGCTTTCCGAGCGGTACGCGAGCCGCGAGATGCAGTATATATTCTCGCCGGAGAAGAAATTCCGCACCTGGAGAAAGCTCTGGATTGCGCTGGCGGAGACGGAAAAAGAGCTGGGACTCGGCATTACCCAGGAACAGATCGATGAGCTCAGGGCGCATCAGGATGATATCAACTTTGAGGAAGCGAAAGCCAGAGAGAAGATTGTGCGGCATGATGTCATGTCCCACGTCTACGCCTACGGCCTGCAGTGCCCGAAGGCGAAGGGCATCATCCACCTCGGGGCAACCAGCTGCTACGTGGGTGACAACACGGATATCATCATCATGACGGAGGCCCTTCAGCTGGTCCGCAGAAAGCTGGTGAGCGTTCTCGATGAGCTGGCAAAATTTGCGGACAGATACAAGGCCCAGCCGACGCTGGCATTTACCCACTTTCAGCCTGCCCAGCCCACCACCGTGGGCAAGAGAGCGACACTCTGGATGATGGACCTGAAGCTGGATCTGGATGATCTGGACTTCGTGCTTTCCTCCCTCCGGCTTTTAGGCTCCAAGGGAACCACCGGCACCCAGGCAAGCTTCCTGGAGCTCTTCGGCGGTGACCATAAGAAATGCCGGGAGCTGGATCAGAAGATTGCCGACAAGATGGGATATGCGGGCTGCTATCCGGTATCCGGCCAGACCTACTCCAGAAAGAATGACTCCAGAGTCCTGTCCGTACTTGCGGGAATCGCCCAGAGTGCCCACAAATTCTCCAATGATATCCGCCTTCTTCAGCATCTGAAGGAAGTGGAGGAGCCCTTCGAGAAGACCCAGATCGGTTCTTCTGCAATGGCCTACAAGAGAAATCCGATGCGTTCCGAGCGCATGGCGTCTCTGGCGGATTATGTCATGAGCGACATGATGAATCCCATGCTGGTGGCCTCCACCCAGTGGTTCGAGAGAACGCTGGATGATTCCGCCAACAAGCGTCTGAGCATACCGGAAGGCTTCCTGGCCGTGGACGGCATCCTGGACCTCTATCTGAACGTGGTGGACGGCCTGGTGGTGTATCCGAAGGTTATCGAGAAGCACATGATGGCGGAGCTGCCTTTCATGGCCACCGAGAATATCATGATGGACTGCGTGAAGGCAGGCGGAGACCGTCAGGAGCTGCATGAGCGCATCCGCGAGCTTTCCATGGAAGCCGGAAGAAACGTGAAGGAGAAGGGACTGGACAATAACCTTCTCGAGCTTATCGCGGCGGATCCTGCATTCCATGTGACGCTGGAAGAGCTCAGAGCCGGCATGGATCCGGCGAAGTATACCGGCCGGGCGAAGGAACAGGTGGAAGAGTTCCTGGAGGAAGTGATCCGGCCGATTCTTGAGGAAAACAGAGAGGATCTCGGCATTAAGGCGGAGATCAACGTATAACTGCAGCTGAGGATAAATCTGCGCCGGCCGGTACGCGGAACCGGCGGAGACATCCTGCATATCAGGAGGACCGAAATCATGGTAAGAGCTGTCGTAGGAGCTAACTGGGGGGACGAAGGAAAAGGCAAAATTACGGATATGCTGGCGGAGAAATCCGACATCATCGTCCGTTTTCAGGGCGGGGCGAATGCCGGCCATACCATAGTCAACAACTACGGGCGCTTTGCGCTTCATCTGCTCCCGTCGGGAATTTTCTACGGACATACCACCTGCATCATCGGGAACGGCGTGGCGCTGAATATTCCGGCCCTCGCGAAGGAACTGGCGGATGTGGAGGCACAGGGGGTGCCGAAGCCGAAGATTCTCGTTTCCGACCGGGCGCAGGTGCTCATGCCCTACCATATTCTCTTTGATGCCTATGAAGAGGAACGGCTGGCCGGCAAGTCCTTCGGGTCGACGAAGTCCGGCATCGCGCCCTTCTTCTCGGATAAATTCTCCAAGATCGGGTTCCAGGTCAATGAGCTGTTCATGCCGGAGGATGCCCTCAGAGAGCGTGTGAAGCGGGTAGTGGAGACCAAGAATATCCTTCTCGATAATCTCTATCACAAGCCTCTTCTGGACGCGGAGGAAGTGTTCCGGGAGATGATGGAATACCGTGATATCGTGGCGCCCTATGTATGCGACACGGCGGCATATCTCCATCAGGCCATAAAAGAGGGGAAGAATATTCTTCTGGAGGGACAGCTGGGAACGCTGAAGGATCCGGACCACGGAATCTATCCGATGGTGACGTCCTCCTCCACGCTGGCGGCCTACGGTGCCGTGGGCGCAGGCATTCCTCCCTATGAGATTAAGGAGATCACCACCGTGGTGAAGGCATATTCCAGCGCTGTGGGCGCGGGAGCATTTGTCAGCGAAATGTTCGGCGAGGAAGCGGAACAGCTGCGGAATCACGGCGGCGACAGAGGAGAGTACGGCGCAACCACCGGCCGTCCGAGACGTGTGGGCTGGTTTGACGCGGTGGCAACCCGCTACGGTGTCCGGATGCAGGGCACAACAGAGGTGGTGCTCACCGTTCTGGACGCGCTGGGATATCTGGATGAGCTGAAGATCTGCACGGGCTATGAGATTGACGGACAGGTCACAGATAAATTCCCGCCTGCCTGGAAGCAGGAGATGGCAAAACCGGTCTATAAGACCATGCCGGGCTGGAAATGCGATATCCGGGGACTCCGGAAGTATGAGGATCTGCCTGCGGAATGCAGGGCCTATGTGGAAGAGATCGAGCGGCTGATCGAGGCTCCCGTCACCATGGTATCCAACGGGCCGGGAAGAGACGAGATCATTAAGAGGTAAACGCAGAAAAGAAGGTACGCCGCAGGCGTACCTTTGAACCGCTCTAAGCCGCGGGGCTCTCGCCCCTTCGGGGCGAGCAGATAAGAAGGGGCTGTTGTTTTTTGTGCAGCCCCTTCTGTGATACATGCATATACGGCCGGAAAGCTCAGTTTTCACTGTCATCTTCCTGTTCACGGTTCCTGCGGGTGACGCGGATAAACATGACGTATCCGTAGAGCAGGGCGGGAACCACAACCGTGAGAAAGAGGGAGGTCAGAAGAAGGCCTTCCGCTTCGGGTCTTTTCATCAGGGCAAAGACGATGGTGGAAAGATAGAGAAGAACAATCAGTACAACTGCGGCCAGCGCGGCTTTTTGTTTCATAAAAACCCCCGTTTCATACAGCAGGGCAAAAGCAGTTCTGTGCCCTGACACCTTATGATACCATAATGTATCCGGAAAAGAAAGGAGAGAGAAGATGCGGCAAAAACATCGGATTCTGACTGCCATCCTGGCGGTCCTGGTCTCTCTTTCGGCGGATATGCCCGTTTGCGCAGGGGAGCCTGCAGGCACCTGGGAAGGATCCGGGGATACATGGAGGTATAAGACGGAGGACGGGAACTGGCTCACGAAGGCCTGGCTTCTCGACAACGGAAAGTGGTATTATTTTGATTCCTTCGGGGAAATGGTCACGGACCAGACCCGCATCGGCGGACAGTATTATTTCTTCCATTCCGACGGCTCCATGGCCAGCGGATGGCTTCTGGACTATGAGAGAAATGACTGGTATTATGCCGATGAGAGCGGCGCCTTTCACACAGGCTGGATGAAATCCGGTCCTGACTGGTACTGGTTCGACACAAAGGGCCGTCTCTACCAGGGGTCCCGCCACATGATTGACGGGAAGCTGTATGATTTTTATCCGAACGGAAAGCTGGTCTCGGATAATTACAAGGAACTGCGCTATTACGATGAGAACGGCGTCCATCTGTCCGCAAGAGATATCACCATCTACGGAGACCGCAGGCCCTACGACACGGAAAAGGCGAAAATCACGGAGATCTGCGGGGAGATCCCCTCGGCGTTTATCCGGCTCTTTCATGAGAAGGGCTGGGAGCTGATGTTTTATACGGACAAGAGCTATTTCTCCGCGCCGGCCACAGACCAGGGCATCGATTATATCCGGTACAAGCTGGACAAGAACTATAAAAAGCTGAAGTTCACCGATCCTGCCGCCCTGCGGGCCGGGTTCGGAGAGTTTATCGCCCTGCAGCTGCAGGAGGATCCGGATGTGCTGGCGGATTATTACCGCTACATCGAGGGCAGTGATGCGGCGTCTCCCCATTCTTCCTGGTATGACCTGGATCCGGGCAGGCAGTTTGCGGCCATGTTCGACGATTACTGCAATCCGACGGTGCGCGCCGACTGGCGGCGGACAGACCCGGCAGGGGTGGAGAAGCTGGAGCGGATGCTGGGAATCTTCAGCGAAAACCGGAAACCGGATGAAGGGGAGATGAATGATGACGGCACCATGATGGCACAGGATACGGAGGGACTGGAGATTCGCGGACCGGCGGGAGATGAGGCGCTGCTGAACAGAAAAAGCAGCGGACCCGCATCGGCGGAATCCTCCGGGGATTCCTGACGACGGGGCAGACCGCTGCTCCTCCATAGGTTATTCGCTCTGTTCCGCCAGCTGCTCCCACTGTTCATACAGTGCTTCCAGCCGGGATGTGAGCTCCTGTTTTTCGTTATTCAGCTTCATCAGTTTTTCAACATCAGAATAGTTTTCTTCCAGGGCCAGGAGTTCATCGATCTCCTGGTCTCTTGTTTCAAGGCGGTGGATTTCCTCCTCCGTCTTTTTCAGATCATTCTGCAGCTTTCTCGCCCTGGCCTGGGCTTCCTTCTGCTGCTGCCAGGAGAGCTTCCCGGATTCCTCCGGAGCGGCTGCGGCCTGCTCCTGCAGGGAAGTCTGTCCCGCGGAGGAGGGGGCTGCGCCTTCCGGAAGAGACCGGGCATTCTGCAGCCCTCCCGCAGCCCCGGAAGCGGCAGTAAGCGCGCGGGCTTCCAGCCACGCCTTTTCCGTCACGTCCTTCTTTTCCAGATAGTAGTCATAATTGCCGATATAGTTCAGTACCGTCCCCATGGTAAGGTCCAGGATTCTCGTGGCAGTGCGGTTGATGAAGTATCGGTCGTGGGAGACGCAGAGGACCGTTCCGGTATAGCCGTTGAGGGCATTTTCCAGGACCTCGCGGCTGGTGATGTCCAGATGGTTGGTGGGCTCATCCAGAATGAGAAAATTCGCCTCGGAGAGCATGAGCTTCGCCAGGGCGACACGCCCACGCTCGCCGCCGGATAAATCCTTTATGCGCTTGAACACGTCCTCCCCGGTGAAGAGGAACGCGGCCAGGACGCTGCGGATCTGGGTATTGTTCATCTCCGGGTATTCGTCGGAGATCTCTTCAAATACTGTATTGTCCATATCCAGGTTCTGCTGCTCCTGGTCATAGTAGCCGATATGGACCTTCGCGCCGATGCGGACTTCGCCCTCGTCCGGCTGAAGGAGACCATTGATGATCTTGAGCATGGTGGTCTTTCCCGTGCCGTTGTCGCCGATGATGGCCACCCGCTCGCCCCGTTTCACTTCATAGGATATGCCAGAGAAGAGAACTTCCCCGTCAAACTGTTTCCCCAGGCCCGTCACGGTGAGAACATCGTTTCCGCTGGTGATGGCGGGCTCAAAGGTGAACTTCATCTCATCGTCGATGTCGGAGGGTTTGTCGATGATCTGGATCTTCGCCAGCATCTTTTCACGGCTTTCCGCCCGCTTGATGGATTTTTCCCGGTTGAAGGAGCGCAGCTTTTCGATGACCTGCTCCTGATGCTTTATCTCTGCCTGCTGGTTCAGCCAGGCCCGGATCTGTCCCGCCCGCACGATAGCCTTCTTCGCGCTGTAATCCGTATAATTGCCCATGTAGGTGGAAGCGTGTCCGCCCTCCAGCTCGATGACGCGGCCGGCAATCCGGTCCAGGAAATAACGGTCATGGGCCACGATGATGACGGTTCCGCTGTAATTCAGAAGATAGGTTTCCAGCCAGGCGATGGAATGCATGTCCAGATGGTTGGTGGGCTCATCCAGGAGAATGATGTCGGGATGGATGAGCAGCAGCTTTCCCAGGGAGACCCGGGTTTTCTGGCCGCCGGAGAGCTCAGCCACCGGCTTCCGGAATTCCTCCTCCGCAAATCCAAGGCCCTTCAGGACGCCGGTGATCTCACTCTGCCATGCGTAGCCATTTGCCAGCTCGAACTCGTGGTTCAGACGGGTGTAGGTCTCCATGATCTGCGCAAGCTCCTCACCGGAGGCGGACTTCATCTCCAGCTCCAGGTCACGGATGCGCTGCTCCAGCTGAAGAATCGGAAGCTTGACCTCCATCAGAGTGTCGTAGATGGTGGTATCGCCGGATACTTCCTGATGCTGGGCGAGATATCCCAGGGTTTTGCCCCGTGTGATGGTGACGAGGCCTTCATCCGGCGCAAGCTCCCCGATGATGATCTTCAGAAGGGTGGACTTGCCGGCCCCGTTGATGCCGACGATGGCCGCCTTCTCGTGCTCCTCCACATGGAAGGATACGTCCGAGAGGACGGCTCTGCCGTTAAATGTTTTCGTAATGTGGCTGGCTGAGAGAATCATGGTTATCTCCGTATAAAGAACAGGCCGGAAGGCCGTGAAAAACTGTAATTTAACCGATGGTTTGCCGCGGGAAGCCGGCGTGTACCCGTGGTACGACAGACGGTTCGTCGGGGGACTGCGTGTCATACCAGTGACCTGACGGGTATTTCCGCGGTGAGAACCGCGTTTCATTATAACGGATATGAACGGCGATTTCAACCGGGCCTTTCTCCCCTCATGGGCCGGGAAAATGTCATTGCCAGATTCGCCGGGGTGATACCATGGACAGGGGGTTTGTGAGAGAATAAATATGAGATATTATGTGTTTTGCGGAGTCATGCTTTCAGCATGAAGGTCTGTCTTTTTCAGAAGAGAGAAAAAAGCAGACCAGATAAGTTCTGACATTTATTTATGAGATATAGCAGGAGGGAGGATAACATGACAAGATTTTGCAGTAATTGCGGTGCACCTCTGCCGGAGGATGCCAGATTCTGTGAGGAGTGCGGAACTGTCGTAAGCCAGCCGGCAACGGCTTCGCCGCAGTATTCAGCACAGCCGCAGCAGCCGATGATGCCGCCGCCGGCAGCAGCGCAGCAGAACTGGCAGAACCAGGGACAGGTGCCGCAGCAGAACTGGCAGGGACAGGTGCCGCAGCAGAACTGGCAGAACCAGGGACAGGTGCCGCAGCAGAACTGGCAGGGACAGGGACAGGTTCTCCGGCAGAGCTGGCAGAATCCCGGGGGAATACCGCCCTACGGGAATATCCCGCCGGCACCGCCGAAAAAGAAAAGCATTCTCCCCATTATTCTGGGCGGAGGAGCACTTGCCATCCTGATTATCGCAGGAGGACTGTTCTTCCTGGGAAGGGAGAAGGACGGGGGCGGAAAGAACAAAGACAAAGAGGCATGGCAGAGCGCCGTAAAGGATAAGGATAACGATAAGGACCGGGAAGAGGATTCCGGAAAGGATTCCCAGGACGGATTCTCCGGGCAGGATTCCGGAAGCACGGCGTCTGCGGATATGGGAGATATCGTGATCCCGGCGGGGGCCTCCGTTGTGGAGGACGCTTCCTTCTATCAGCTGGTAAATGAGTGGTCCGGGGAGATTCAGATCACGGAATTTGACGGCTTTGAGAACATGGACGGGGTACCGGCAGATATCGGCGAGATAAAGAAGGAGGTTCTGGCGTCACCGGTTTCCGCCGATCTGGAGATAGAAGAGGACGGCGACTGGACCATGAATCTGGACCTGATGCACGGTATGCGGATGAGAGGAAGGGATATGCGGATACAGGAGCCCAAGACCCTGGAAGAGGCAAATGCCCATCTGATTCAGGAGCCGGACCGGGGCGTCTTCACCGTGGATATCTTCCAGCAGACGGATGAAAAGGAGAAGGTGCAGGGCACGGGGCAGATTTTTCTTAAAGGCGCCCTCTGTGAGGACAGTGCGGGAAGGCTTATCGCCGGTCGCTACGAGGTGATACTGGACTATGCGGACACGTCGGTAATGTTCGGCGGAGATTACACGGTCCGACCCCAAAAAGAGGAATACCGTCCGGAAGGCACGGACCCGGGACAGGGCGGCATACCCTCCGGAATGGAAGGAACCGAAGGAACCGTAGACGGACCGGAGGCGGGCTTTGGTGAAGGCCCGGTGGTCAGCGGCAATTACACGCCGGAGAATTATTCCATCATCGGCGGCGGCTGGGAACAGCTCCAGAGCGGCGAGTGGATCTATAAGACCCAGGGCGGCGGAACAGCCGAGAATACATGGATCGACAATGAGGACGGCTATTATTCCTATGTGGGCTTTGACGGCTGCATGGTGACGAAAAACTATACCCCGGACGGCTTCTGGGTGGATGAGGAAGGACACTGGGACAGGAGCGTTCCCCAGCGGATGGACGACCCGGAGCCTCTGGAAGGAAGGCGTTACGGCGACAGCCCCACCCTCACCTTCCGGTTCCCGCGGATGTCCGACGGAAAGAACTACTGCATCATGACCCGCAGCTATTCCTTCGGTTATGAGGAGACCTTCAGCCTGACGCCTGTGGGGCACGGCGCCTATATGACGGAGAAGACCGATGACCCGGGCATCCGGGGACTCCTTACCGTGGCGGAGAACCAGAAGAGCATCCTGTTCTCCGAGGCAGGATACACCGAGCGATACCAGCTTCTGGAGTAACTGACGGACACTGTCGGAAGAAAGGGGGAGGAACTATGGCGAGATATTGCCGCTATTGCGGAGGAGAGATACGTCCGGGGGCTTCCTTCTGCAGACACTGCGGAAGAACACTGGGCCATGCGGCCGGCGCCGGCAATGTCCGGACGGCACCGCCCCGGATGAACGCGCCGGTTCTTCCGCCCGGGGGAAAACCGGCGCCCGGAGGATGGCAGAATCCGCAGGGAATGCCGCCGGTGCCGCCTGCAAATCAGACCGACGCTTTCCTGCAGCAGAGGGCCATGCAGAAGCAGTCCAGGCAGCAGGAGACGGTCGGCCGCAGAAGACAGGGACCGGGCCTTAAGGGGCTCGTCGCCGCCGTTCTGGCGGTGACCCTCTTTACGGGGCTTGTCTTCCCCGGTTTTCTTCGGAAGGGCACGGGGGGAATCCCGCTCCCGGACTTCGGCGGATTTCCCGGGAAAACCGAATCTGCCTTCCGGGGAAAGACGAAGATAGAACCTTATGATACCGGCGGCCACAGCAAACCGGTGGACGTTACCCCCATGGAGGGTGTGCATATTACGGCGGAGAAGGACGCCCTGGACAGGGATCGGGAGTTCAGGGTCCGGCCGGCCACGGATGAGGAGATCGAAAAGACCGCTAACCGGCTGGGGGACTGCGCCATGGTGGTTGCGGCGATGGACATCGACGCAGGACTTTCTTCGGAGGAGTATCTCCCCGGCACCTATGCGGTGGAGCTGGACATGGAGACCCTGGGCATCCCGGCGGAGTTAAAGGATCAGGTCGCGGTAGTCCGGATGGACGACAACGGGGACATATTCCCCTACGCCACGGACTGCGACGGGGAAAAGATCCTGTACACCAGCAAGCAGAACAGCGTGAGCGCCGTCATCATCTATACCCTGGGCGCCCTCACGGTGACGGGGGCCATCGTCTGGGCGGAAGAAAAAGATTTCTCCTATTATGCCGGAAAGACCAGGACCGGCATCGGCAACCAGCACTTTATCCTGGAGTGGGCTGTGGAGGACTTTGCCCATTTCGGGGAGGAATCCGAAGAGAGCGTAGAACTGGAAGCCATGCTGAACCAGCGGTCCCGGGAGCTCTATGAAGAAGCTCTCCGGGCCATTCCCGCGGAAATGTACCGCACCACCTCCGACGGGCAGGTGATACTCACGGCAAAAGCAGATACTGCCCGGAGAAAGGATGTGCTGGCGACCTGGAAAGGACAGTGCGCAAGGGATTCGGAATACCAGCGCCTGCAGAAGAAACTGCAGGAAAGCTATCCCCCGGCGATAAAAGAGCTGTACCGCATGGCGGAGCTGGCCTATGATTATCTCACGGGCCCTGAGCAGAACGCAAAGATGCCTTCCTACCAGGTGGAAATCCTGCTGAAACGG
>JAGBNL010000071.1 GCA_017634415.1 Clostridium sp. | reverse complement strand
TCAGAAGAGGTAAAGTGCGCAGAGCGAAGCTGAACTATCTGAGACAGAGAACCGGTAAGGCTGCCAAGGTTAAAGAGACTCTTCGGTAATTCTGAGAGATAAGGCGGGGGCTGTCACATTATGCATGTATTTGCTTAATGCGGCGGCCTCTTTTCGTTTCATCCCGGCACGTAAATACTATAATCCCGATAAGGGATGGACACGCGTGTTTTTGATATCAGTACAGAAAGGTTTTTGCGAATGAACATCCAGTGGTACCCCGGACATATGACAAAGGCGAAGCGGGCCATGACGGAGGATCTCCGCATGGTCAGCCTCGTGATCGAGCTTGCCGATGCCAGAGCGCCTTACGGAAGCCGGAATCCCGATATTGACCGCATGGCGGCCGGAAAAGACCGCCTGATTCTTCTGAACAAGGCGGACCTGGCCGATCCGAAGGCAAATGAGGTCTGGGCGAAGTGGTATGAATCCCGGGGGATCCGTGCTGTGCTGACGGATTCCAGACAGATGAAGGATATCCGTCGGCTGAAAGCGCTGATTCAGGAGGTTTCCGCCGCCAAAATCGCCAGGGACCGGGCCCGGGGCATCAAAAACCGGCCGGTGCGGGCGATGGTCTGCGGCATTCCCAACGTGGGAAAATCCACATTTATCAATTCCATCTCCGGAAGAACCGCCGCGAAAACCGGCAATAAGCCGGGCGTGACAAGAGCGGACCAGTGGATCAAGCTGGATAAGACCCTGGAGCTTCTGGATACGCCGGGAATTCTCTGGCCGAAATTTGACGACAGGAATGTGAGTGTGCATCTGGCCCTTCTGGGCTCCATAAGCGATGATGTGCTGCCGGTGGGAGAACTGGCCCTGACGCTCATCTCCTTTATGACGGAGCATTATCCCGAACAGTTTGAGGCATACCTGAAGCTCAGGAAGGAACTGCCCGGAGAGCCTCTGGCGATCCTTGAGGAGGCGGGCAGGGCCCGGGGCTGTATAAAGACAGGCGGTCTCATCGATTATGACAGAATATCCCAGATGCTTCTCACGGATCTTCGGAACGGCCGGATGGGAAGAATCACCCTGGAATGTCCGGAGGCTGAGGAAGAACACGGGGATTCGGAGGATGCATCATGCGGGAACTGACCGGAAAACGGCTGGAAAAGGAGCTGGAGCGCCTTGAAAAAATGGCGGCGTTTGAAGCTCCCTATAACGGCTTTACATACGTCTGCGGCATCGACGAGGCGGGCCGCGGCCCCCTGGCCGGGCCGGTGGCGGCCGGCGCCGTCGTTCTCCCGCGGGGGCTTAAGATCCTCCATCTGAATGATTCCAAGAAGGTTTCCCCGGAACGCCGGGAATGGCTGTACGGGGAAATCTCCCGGCAGGCAGTCAGCTTTCATGTGGGAATCGTTTCTCCGGAGAGAATCGATGAGATCAATATTCTGCAGGCTACCTATGAAGCCATGCGGAAGGCGGTGGACGGACTTTCCGTAATACCGGAGATCTTCCTGAACGATGCCGTGCTGATCCCCGGCATTGACCCGGAAAAACAAGTCAAAATTATCAAGGGAGACGCGAAGAGCCTTTCCATCGCCGCAGCCAGCATCATGGCAAAGGTGACGAGGGACCGTATGATGGAAGAGTATGACCGGCTCTGGCCGGAATACGGGTTTGCGAAGCATAAGGGCTACGGAACGGCGGAGCATATCGCGGCGATCAGAAAGTACGGGCCCTGTCCCATTCACCGGCGGTCTTTTCTGAAATCAATACTGGGAACGGAATGAGACAGGTGCCGGATACCGGCGGATGGGGATGAGGCGGATATTTTGGAGAACAGAAGAAAAGAAGGGCAGAGGAAGGAGCAGACGGCGGAAGCCTATCTGACCGGCCTCGGCTATGAGATTCTGGAGAGAAACTACCGCTGCCGGCAGGGAGAGATCGACCTGATAGGAAGAGACGGCCGCTGCCTGGTGTTTATTGAAGTAAAATACCGTAAAAACAGCCGTTTCGGCCTGCCGGCCGAGGCGGTGGACCAAAGAAAGCAGAACAGGATCATATATACGGCAAGACATTATCTCATGAGCAGAGGGTATTCTTCCCTGACTCCCTGCCGTTTTGATGTGGTTTCGATCCTGGGAAGTGAGATAACCGTCCTGAAGGACGCGTTCGGCCTTTAGGGCAAGACCCGATCCCGGAAAGATTTGACAGGAAAATAACGCAGAATGCTCTTGTTAGATTGTCGGGAAAATATTATAATCTAATTTGAACATCTTCAGAAAGAGACAGGAGCACAGCATGAGAGTAATTGCCGGAAGTGCGCGCAGGCTGCGTCTGGTTACGCTGGAAGGGCTTGAAACAAGGCCCACCGGCGACAAGATAAAGGAGACACTGTTTAATATTCTTCAGTTCGGCCTTCCGGATACAGAATTCCTGGATCTGTTTTCAGGCAGCGGTGCCATCGCCATAGAGGCCCTCAGCCGGGGTGCTGCCCGGGCTGTGCTTGTGGAGAACAACCGCAGAGCCTGTGAGTGCATCCGCACCAATCTGGAGACTACACGGTTTACCGACAGAGCAGAGCTTATGAACTGCGATGTCATGACGGCGATCCGAAGACTGGAAGATCAGCACAGGGTGTTTGATTTCATCTATATGGATCCGCCATTCAGGAAAGACCTGGAACGGGCCGTTCTCGAACGTCTCGCAGGTTCGCCGATTCTGAATCCTGACACTTTGATCATAGCAGAGGCGGCAAAAGAAACAGATTTTGACTATATCACTGACCTGGGATATCAGTTGGTGAAAGAGAAGATATACAAAACCAGCCGGCATGAATTTCTGGCATATGGTTCTGGAGGGCAGAAATGAATACGGCCATTTATCCGGGAAGCTTTGACCCGGTTACACTCGGACACTATGATATTATCGAACGCTCATCAAGGATATTTGACCGCGTCATAGTCGGTGTTCTCTGCAACAGTGCGAAGACACCGCTGTTTTCCGTTGATGAGAGAGTTGACATGCTGAAGTATGTCACAGGACACCTGGCCAATGTTTCCGTACTTTCTTTTGACGGTCTTCTGGTAGATTTCGCCAGGCTTCAGGGAGCGGACGTGATTGTGAGAGGACTCCGTGCCGTTACGGACTTTGAGTATGAGCTCCAGATGGCGCAGATGAACCGCGTAATCGCACCTGAGGTAGACACCCTGTTTCTTACAACGAATCTGAAATATGCTTACCTGAGTTCAAGTATGGTAAAAGAAGTCGCACAATACGGGGGAGATATTTCCGGGTTTCTGAATCCGAGAATAGCGGAGCTTGTCCAGCAGAAACTCACCGAAAAGAGGAGATAGGTATTATGAGCAGCAAAATTGAACAGATTATCACAGAAATTGAAGATTACATTGCCAGCTGCAAGCCGCAGCCATTTTCCAATTCCAGAATTATTGTGAATAAAGAAGAGATCGAAGAACTGCTGGTAGAGCTCAGAATGCGGATTCCCGAGGAGGTCAAGCAGTATCAGAAGATCATCAGCAATCAGGACGCGATCCTGGCGGAGGCCCACGCGGAGGCCGACAAGACGGTCAAGGAAGCCCACAGCCAGGTGGATACCATGATTGCCCAGGCGGAAGAGCAGACCAATGAGATGGTCAATGAGCACGAGATCATGCAGCGGGCTTACGAGCAGGCCAACCAGGTGATTGAGCAGGCCAACTCCCAGGCGCAGCAGATCGTGGACAATGCGGTGAATGAGGCCAACAGCATCCGTCAGAGCTCCATCAAGTATACGGATGACATGCTTGCCAGCCTGCAGACCATTGTACGCCATACGCTGGATGATGCCCAGGGAAGATTTGATTCCTTCCGCAGCTCGATGCAGTCCAGCTATGAGATTGTGTCCGCCAACCGTCAGGAGCTTTCCGGAAGCATCATCGTGCAGCCGGAAGAACCGGAAAAGGAAGAGGAAGAATCCGAAGAAGAATAATCTGTTCAAATTGAAAGTACGCCTTGCGGCGTACTTTTGAACCGCTCAAAGCCGCGGGGCTCTCGCCCCTGTGGGGCGAGCTGAATTGAACATGGTATTGCCGAGGGCTGCCGCCAACAATTTGTTGCGGCAGCCTGTTGTCGGGAAGGGTAAGATATGTTTGACGGGATACGGGGACTGCTTTTCGACCTGGACGGAACCCTGGTGGATTCCATGTGGATGTGGAAGCAGATCGATATTGATTTCCTGGAAAGCTGCGGCCTCCGAATGCCGGAGGACCTGCAGAGGAAGATAGAGGGCATGAGTTTTTCCGAGACGGCCGTCTATTTTAAGGAACGGTTCCGCCTGAAACAGAGCCTGGATGAAATCAAAAGCATATGGACACAGATGTCCATCGACAAGTACCGGAGGGAAGTGCCTTTCAAACCGGGGGCAGAGGAATTTCTCAGGCTCGCTTCGGGAAGAGGAATGAAAACCGGGATTGCCACCAGCAACGGACGGGAGATCGTGGAAGGCCTGAATGAATCGCTCCGTCTGGACAGATATATTCAGGTGCTGGTCACCGGCTGTGAGGTGGCTTCAGGGAAGCCCGCGCCGGATATCTATCTTGAGGCCGCAAGGCGCCTCGGGCTTTCCCCGGAGGAATGTCTTGTCTTCGAGGATGTGCCTGCGGGGATTGCGGCAGGCAAGGCTGCAGGCATGCGGGTGTGCGCCGTGGACGACGCCGCATCGGCCCCCTACCGGGATGAAGTACGTATGCTGGCCGACTATTATGTGCGGGATTTCCGGGATATCCTCCCGGAATTTTCTTCAAATGAGCATTGTAAGGAAAGGATCAACTGTGAAAAAGACAGAAAAGGGTGAGAAAGGGTACCGTAATTATTTCAGGAACAGGCGCATGCTTTATATCGGAGGGATGGCGCTTGTCATTGCGGTTCTGATGGTGGTGCGCTTCACCACGCAGAACAGGACCCTGAATATTCTCAGCATCATATCGGCGGTGCTTATCGCCATTCCGCTGGCGAATCTCGCGACGCCCCTGGCGGCCATATGGAAATTCCGTTCGCCGGAAGAGTCCTTCTATGAGCGCATGCGGCCCTATGAGGAAAAGGCCCTGATTCTCTACGATCTGGTGCTTACCACCACCACATCCGTGCTTCCCATAGATGCGCTGGTGATCCATCCTGCCGGCATATACGCCTACAACATTAATCCGAAGGCGGATGTGAAATCCTCCGAGAAAGAGCTGAACCGCAGTCTGGAGGCCATGCGGCTGGATCCCAATCTGCATATCATCTCTGACTGGAAGACCTTTGAGAAGCGCCTGGAAAGCCTGAAACCCGCCTCGGAGTATGAGGATGACGGTTCCGTGGATTACGCTGCGGAAACCCTGAAAAAGATGTCCATGTGAGGGCGGCATGCAGAGTATCATTATCGGCCCCAATGAGGCAGGGCAGCGGATGGATAAGTTTCTCGGCAAGTATCTGAAGGATGCGGGCAGGGGATTTATCTATAAGATGCTTCGGAAAAAGAATATAACGCGGAACGGGAAAAAGGCGGAAGGACCGGAAATCCTGGAGATCGGGGATGAGATCCGGCTGTTTCTGTCCGATGAGACCATAGCGCGCTTTTCTTCGGGACATGAGACGGAACCGCTGCCTGCGCAGCGGAAGCTTCCGCCACTTCCCGAAATCATATACGAAGACCGGGATATCATTCTGTTCAACAAGCCGGCGGGCATGCTTTCCCAGAAGGCGGAGGCGGGAGATATCTCTCTCAACGAGCGGATGATATCCTATCTGCTGGACAGCGGACAGCTCTCCGCAGAGGACCTGAAAACCTTCCGGCCCGGCGTATGCAACCGGCTGGACCGGAATACCAGCGGTATCCTGGTCTGCGGAAAAAGCCTTCCCGGGCTGCAGATTATGTCAGAGCTGATTCGGACCCGCGCCGTGGAAAAGTATTATCTCACGCTGGTCAAGGGTCATATGGATCGGCCCGGGCGCCTGGACGGCTTTCTCACAAAGGACGGTTCTTCCAACCAGGTCCGGATAAGCAGTGAACCCGTCAGTCCGGAAGATGCCCGCATCATTACGGAATACCGGCCTCTGAAAGCGGGAAGGGATGCCACCCTTCTTGAGGTATCCCTTGTGACGGGGAAAACCCATCAGATCCGCGCCCATCTCGCCTCCATCGGACACCCGGTGGCGGGGGATTACAAGTACGGAGACCGTCCGTGGAATGACATGCTGAAAAAGAAACTGGGGGTATCCTGGCAGCTGCTGCATGCGGCGAGGCTTACCATGCCGGATACGGTGCGGCCGCCCATGGAGCATCTCGGCGGAAAGACGTTTGCGGCGGAGGCGCCGGAACTTTTCCGCAGGGCGGAAAAGTCGCTTATTCCCTGAAAATAAAGAACCGCGGGGAGCCGCGGGGCTCTCGGGCCGGAGGAAAATCTGTGGGAACCTGGCACGGAAGAGGTCTTCGCGGATCTACGCTGGAGGACCTGATCAATCATACAAATGAATGCTATCGGGAACGGCACCTGGGACTGATCCAGAAGGTGCCGACGCCGATTACGCCCATCAATATCGATAAGGCAAGCCACCATATCACCCTGGCATACTTCGACCAGAAAAGCACCGTGGATTATATCGGCGTCGTGCAGGGCGTCGCAGTCTGCTTTGACGCGAAGGAGTGCGCTGCGGACACATTTCCCCTGCAGAATGTGCACGCCCATCAGATGGCCTTCATGAAGGACTTCGAGGAACAGGGCGGCGTGGCTTTTTTTGTCCTCTATTATACCCAGAAGGATGAGATGTTTTACATGCCCTACCGGGATATGGAGGTCTTCTGGAACCGGATGGAGAAGGGCGGCAGAAAAAGCTTTACCTACGAAGAACTGGACAGGCGCGAATCCCGGAAAATCCGTAGTGTGCGGGAAATGCTGGTTCATTATCTTGAACCGCTGGCGGAGGACCTGGCGGAACGTGACGAGGAGAACGAATGAGAAAACTGGCTTTGTCTGATGATATCCTGCTGTCGGTGAGTGAGCCGGCCAGATATATCGGCGGGGAACTGAACAGTGTGATGAAGGACCGGGATAAAGTCCGGGTCCGTTTTGCCATGTGCTTTCCCGATGTATATGAAATCGGCATGTCCCATCTGGGAATCCAGATCCTCTATGATATGTTCAACAGAAGAGAGGATGTCTGGTGCGAGCGGGTCTACTCGCCCTGGACCGACCTGGATGCGCTGATGCGCAGAGACCATATCCCGCTGTTTGCGCTGGAAAG
>JAGBNL010000070.1 GCA_017634415.1 Clostridium sp. | reverse complement strand
GGAGAGCTGCGGTGAGGAGTATATGAGAATACGATTCGAGGAGGTGTAACTGATGTTCAAGATGAACCTTCAGCTTTTCGCTCACAAGAAAGGTGTCGGCTCCACAAAGAACGGCCGTGATTCCGAGTCCAAGAGACTTGGCGCGAAGCGTGCAGACGGTCAGTTCGTTCTTGCCGGCAACGTGCTTTACAGACAGCGCGGCACCAAGATCCATCCGGGTGTAAACGTTGGCCGCGGCGGAGATGATACGTTATTTGCCATGGTGGACGGCGTTGTCCGTTTTGAGAGACTGGGCAGAGACAGAAAGCAGGTCTCTGTTTATCCGAGAGCAATCAACGAGTAATCATTGAGGTTACAGGCTCCGTACGTTCTTCGTATGGAGCCTTTTGTGATCTCATAAGGAGAAATACTATGGCTATGTTTGCCGACAGCGCAAAAATCGTAATTCGTTCCGGGAAGGGAGGAGACGGTCACGTAAGCTTCCGCCGGGAACTGTATGTGGCTGCGGGCGGTCCCGACGGCGGGGACGGCGGCCGCGGCGGGGATGTTATCTTCCAGGTGGATACGGGTCTGAATACCCTTTCCGATTTCCGCCATATGCGCAAGTATGCCGCCGGCAACGGGCAGCCCGGGGAGAAGAAAAAACGCCACGGAGCCGACGGGGAGGATATCATCATCAAGGTGCCGGAAGGAACCGTGGTGAAGGATGCGGAATCCGGGCAGGTTATCGTGGACATGTCCGGGGACAACAGACGCGTCGTGGTCCTGAAGGGCGGCCGCGGCGGGCAGGGCAATATGCACTATGCCACCGCAACCATGCAGGTGCCCCAGTATGCCCAGGCGGGAAAACCCGCCCAGGAGCTTGTGGTTCAGCTGGAGCTGAAGGTGATCGCGGATGTGGGCCTGGTAGGATTTCCCAATGTGGGAAAATCGACCCTTTTGTCCCGTGTATCCAATGCAAGACCGGAGATCGCGAACTATCACTTTACAACCCTGTCGCCCCACCTCGGCGTGGTGAATCTGGGAGAAGGACAGAGCTTCGTGATGGCGGATATTCCCGGCATCATAGAAGGAGCCTCCGAGGGAGCCGGCCTGGGGCTTGATTTCCTGCGTCACATCGAGCGTACCCGGGTGCTGATCCATGTGGTGGACGCTGCCTCCGTGGAGGGCAGGGATCCCGTGGAGGATATCCGCGCCATCCTGAAGGAGCTTCAGCGCTATAATGTGGATCTGGTGAACAGGCCGCAGATCATTGCGGCGAACAAGACGGACGCCATCTTCACTGAGGACGGGGAGGAGGATCCTGTAGAACGGATCCGGAAGACCTTTGAGCCGGAGGGAATGAAGGTTTTCTCCATCTCCGGCGTCACAGGACAGGGAATCCGGGAGATGCTCTGGTATGTCTGGGAGACGCTCCAGAAGCTTCCGAAGGAGCCTGTGGTGTATGAGTCCGAGTATGAGTTTATGCCCCAGGTGGAGGATCTGCCCTATACCGTGGAGGTGGACCCGAAGGGCGTCTTCGTGGTAGAGGGGCCGAAGATCGACAAGATGCTCGGCTATACCAATCTGGAGTCGGAAAAGGGATTCCGGTTCTTCCAGCAGTTCCTGAAGAAGGCCGGCGTACTGGACCGCCTTGAGGAAGAGGGCATCGAAGAGGGAGACACCGTCCGTATGTACGGACATGAATTCAGCTATTACAGGGAGTAAATTATGAACAGTAAACAGAGAGCATATCTGAAGGGCCTGGCCATGACCATGGAGCCCATTCTCCAGATTGGCAAGTCCAGTATCACCCCGGAATTCACCGAGGCGGTGTCGGAGGCTCTGGAGGCCAGAGAACTCATCAAGATCAATGTGCTGAAGAACTGCGCCGATGACGGGAAGGAACTGGCTGCCGTGCTTGCGGAGCGCACCCGTTCCCAGGTGGTACAGTTAATCGGCAGACGGATCGTGCTGTACAGGCCCGCAAAAGAAGAGAAGAAGAGAAAAATCATCCTGCCGGAGAAATGATTATGAAGAAAATAGGCATCATGGGCGGCACCTTTGACCCCATCCACCTCGGGCATCTGAATATTGCGGAGCAGGCTTACCGGGAGTACGGCCTTGACTGTATATGGTTCATGCCCTCCCGCATTCCGCCCCACAAGCATGACCACAGAATCACGTCCCCGGAGGACCGGGTTGCCATGATACAGGCGGCCATTTCGCCCTATCCCTATTTTGTCTGCTCTGACTATGAGCTGCGGCGTGAAAGCGGGAATACCTATACCGCCGATACTATCCGCCTGCTCAAACAGGATTATCCCGATACGGAGTTCTGGTTTATCGTAGGGGAGGATTCTGTGCGCCATATAGAGACCTGGTATCACCCGGAATATGTCCTGCGGGAGATTCCCTTTCTGGCGGCGCAGCGGGAAGACGAGGAGACGCTGGGGCCTGAGACGGATGAACTGACGCCTCTTATCCGGAAGCTGGAGGAAAAATACGGCGCCAGGATCAGCGTTCTGCACTGTGCCGAGATGGATATCTCATCGGCAGAAATACGGAGAAGACTGCAGTCCGGGGAGGATGTGTCGGAATTCCTTCCGGAAGCGGTAACTAAGATTATCAGAGAACGGAAGATCTATGCGGACTGAGCATAAGTCTTCCGATCGGGAGGATAGGATAATATGTGTCCGGAGCATGTGGAAATAAGGGAAAAACTGAAAAAGAAGCTGAAGCCTTCCCGCTATGAGCACACCCTGGGGGTCTGCTATACGGCGGTGGCGCTGGCCATGCGCTGGGGTGCCGATCTGGAAAAGGCGGAGCTGGCGGGGCTTCTTCACGACTGCGCAAAGCGCTGGAGCAACGAAGAGATCATATACCAGTGCGAGAAGCGCGATATACCGCTCACAGAGGGCGAGCGGAGCGCACCGGCGGTCATTCACGCAAAGCTTGGCGCCTGGATGGCGGAGAATAAATACGGGGTAAATGATCCCGAAGTCCTCTCGGCCATCGCGGTGCACACCACCGGAAAGCCCGGCATGTCCCTTCTGGATAAGATTATCTATGTGTCTGACTTTATCGAGCCGGGAAGGAAGCAGCTGGAGAATCTGGATGAATTCCGTAAGCTCGCCTTCACGGACCTGGAGGAGGCATTTTTCAGGATATGTGAGAATATCCTGCAGTACCTGGAGCGCACGGGCTCTGTCATAGATCCGGCTTCCCGGGATACCTATGAATATTATCTGAAAAATAGAAGAAAAGTTCCATCTTTGGAGTCGCAATTTAAGGGAAATGATGCTATAATAAAAGAACACGGAGAGCCGGATTCCGAAACCGGGAATCAATGCCCGCAGAGGAGGCCGGCGGCAAAGCGTTCGAAAGGAGCAGGAAGAGGCAGATGGCAGAAGAAAACACAAGGACGAAGGAACTCGTAAAGGCTGCGGTAGATGCCCTGAAGGACAAGAAGGGCGGCAACATCCGCATCATCGACATTCATGATGTTTCCGTCATGGCAGATTATTTTATCATCGCCGACGGAGCCAATGTCAGCCAGGTACAGGCCCTTGCGGATAATGTGGAAGAATTCATGGAGAAGGCAGGACATCCGGAGCACAAAACCGAAGGATATCAGTCCGCCGGATGGATTCTTCTGGATTACGGCGATATCATCGTACATATCTTCTCTGAGGAGGACCGCCTGTTCTACGATCTGGAGCGTATCTGGAGAGACGGGCGCGTTATCGAGGATACGGCGGAGCTGTAACGGATTGATGCCGTGAGATTCTGTCCACGAAAATATAAATATATAAGCTGAAACATAAGAAAAGAGCATTCCTACCGGGGTCATCCGGCAGGAATGCTCTTTTTGAGCGATACATATGTACTACATAAGCCGCAGAAGGCCGATGACCTTCCCGAGAATCTTACAGTGGTCTACGATAATCGGTTCCATATCCGGGTTCTCCGGCTGGAGACGGTAATGGCCGTTTTCCTTGAAAAACCGCTTGACGGTGGCGGAATCATCCACCAGGGCAACCACAATCTCTCCGTTCCGGGCGGTATCCGTTTCTTCGACAATCACCCGGTCGCCGTTGAAGATGCCGACGTCGATCATGCTGTCGCCCTTCACCTTCAGCATGTAGGTCTGATTCCTGGGAAGCATCTCCGCGGGAATCGGGAAATAGTTCTCGATGTTCTCCTCCGCCAGAATAGGCTGTCCCGCGGCAACGGTGCCGATGATGGGGACATTCACAACCTCCCGGCGGGAGAGATTGAAATCATCATCCACGATCTCGATGGCGCGCGGCTTGGTGGGATCCCGGCGGATAAGCCCGTTGGCTTCCAGCTGTTCGAGGTGGGCATGTACGGAGGAAGTGGACTTCAGACCGACCTCCTCGCATATCTCGCGCACGGTCGGCGGGTATCCCCGGCTCAGAAGGCACTCCTTGATGTACTCCAGTATTCTTTTCTGCTTTTCGCTTGTCTTGCTGCTGCGGCTCATACTTCTCCTCCCATATCTATATCAGCCCGCCCCGCAGGGGCGGATCACACTTTTCGATTTCGCTGTAATCATGATAGCACATCCTGCAGAAAAAAGCAAACTTTTGTTCGGTTATTTATTGACAAACAGATGTTCGGAATATATAATGAATTTACAGAACAGATGTTTGGAACAGGAGGAAAGAAGTCATGCAGGAAATCAGGAGAGATGCATCGGAATTCAGAAGAACAGACCGAAGAAGATCACGCAGAAGAGCGGGAGGACATATCCGTTCGGCCGCCGTTCTGTTTATTACGGCAGCCCTGCTTTCCTGTTTCTGCTGTATCGGCAGCTTCCGGTCCATGGCGCAGGAGAGAAGCAGTCATCCCGTCACCAGATATTATACATGCATTCAGCTGGAAGAGGGCGATTCCCTCTGGAGTATCGCGGACCGCTATTCGGAAGGTTCCGGCATGTCACGGGCGGAGTATGTAAATGAACTGCGCCGCATGAACAGTATAGCCGGCACGAAAGTTCATGCCGGCCATATGCTTACGGTATCTTACTGGAGGTAATGGCAGCTCTGACGCTGGACAGGATTCTTTCCGCACTTTCCTCCAGATTCATTTTCAGGTTAAGCTGTTCCTCCCCGATTTTCAGCGCGGCTGCGGGAAGACGCATGTTCATCATGCCGCAGCAGCATTTCGGCTGATAGGTCCAGCGGGAGAGAGATGACTTCGTAACGCGGTTCATGGGCACATAACCCCACCGCAGCCCCCGGGGGATGAAAAGGAGTGTTTCGCCTATCCGGTACTGTTCCGCGGAAACAGAATTCTTCAGTTCTTCCTCCGCTTTGTCACTTACATATTCGGGATAGAGAGGGAATGTCTTTCCCCCGATTACGGATTTCAGCAGGCTCATCTTATTCCTCCCTCAGCTTTACTTTGTTTCTCGCGCTGCGCCGCCGCTCATCCTCGAGGGCTGCGTAGTGCTTTTTTGTTG
>JAGBNL010000069.1 GCA_017634415.1 Clostridium sp. | reverse complement strand
GTTTATCTCAGTGGGAGATTGGACACCCACTGAGACGAATTTGTTATCACCCGCCACCTTAGAGGTGGGGGTCTTCTCCCACTGAGATAATAATTCTTTGATTACCGTATCATCAGGCGGCTCATGGCATAATACTCCTCCGGAAGGTCCTTCTTCATGGCCAGAGCCTCCTGGATGTCATAATCCACATACTGTCCGTCCTTGTAAGCCACTACGCGGTTGGACTTGCCTTCCATCAGCAGCTGCACCGCCTTCGCGCCCATGATGGAGGCGTATACACGGTCTGTGCAGGTGGGAGAACCGCCGCGCTGCATGTAGCCCAGAATGGTCGCGCGGGTCGTGATGCCCGTGGCTGCCTCGATCCGGCGCGCCATGGATGCGGAATGTCCCACGCCCTCGGCATTGATAATAATGTGATGCTTCTTGCCGCGCTTTCTGCTCTCGATGATGTTGTTGATCAGCACCTGCTCGTCCCCGTCATACTTCTCCGGCAGGAGAATCTCCTCCGCGCCGTTGGCGATGCCGCACCAGAGGGCGATATAGCCGGCATGGCGGCCCATAACCTCGATGATAGAGCATCTCTCATGGCTGGTGGAGGTGTCGCGGACCTTGTCGATGGCTTCCATGGCCGTATTGACAGCCGTATCATAGCCGATGGTATAGTCCGTGCAGGCGATATCCAGGTCTATGGTTCCGGGAACGCCGATGGTATTCACGCCGAGCGCCGCAAGCTTTCCGGCGCCGCGGTAAGAACCGTCGCCGCCGATAACCACGATGCCGTCGATACCGTGCTTTCTGCAGATATCAGCGCCCTTCTGCTGCCCCTCCGGAGTCACAAATTCCGGACATCTGGCAGTGTACAGGATCGTACCGCCCCGGGCAATGATCTCCGCCACGCTCAGACCGTTCATGTCCACGATTTCTTCCTGCAGAAGTCCCGCATAGCCCCTCATGATGCCCTTTACCTTAAGGCCGCTGTTGATAGCCGTCCGAACCACCGCACGGATGCAGGCATTCATGCCCGGCGCATCTCCGCCGCTGGTCAGAACGCCAATCGTTTTCACACTCTTCGCCATAATGTCCTCCTGTTCATATCGCTTAAGCTGCACAGCATGATTCGCCGTGCCCTGACAAAAACATTTTCCACTCTGTCTCTTATTATGTTACAACCGGTCCCTGTTGTAAAGAAGTTCTGCCTTTTTCCATGCCGTCTTCACGTTTTCCTCCCCGAAACGGGTTCTCAGCGCAAGGAGGAGAACTTCGTCGGCGAGCACATTCCTGCTCCGGGGCAGAACCTTCTTTGCCCGTTCTTTTTTCAGGTAAATGATGACGCTGTCGGGTCCTTCCGAGGTTTTCAGCTGCTCCGTGAGCCAGGGCTCCGCATTCCGGTAGCTCTCCATGTCCGCGAACTGAATCCACAGTTCCTTCGGCACCTCCCCGAAGGGCACGATGCGCTCCGCGATAAGCTTCCCCACGGGCTCGTCCCCCAGGGATACCCTGCCGCGGATGAAGACCTTCTCGTCCGGGTTCAGGATGCCTCTGTACTTGTCATAATCCTTCGGGAACACCAGAATCTCCAGGCTTCCCGTCATGTCCTCCAGTGTCACGAAGGCCATCACCTGCCCGGACCGGGTGGTCTTGATGGTCTTGGCGGTGAGCATGCCGCCCACCACGACGCGGGCATTGTCCTCCACTGCGGCTCTGCCGGTCTCCTCATCCACCACGAAATCCGTGGTTTTGGCGCTGACATTCTTCCTCCAGAGGGCCTCGTATGCCTCCAGGGGATGGCCGCTGACATAGACGCCCAGGGTCTCCTTCTCGAAGGCCAGCAGCTCTTCCTTCGAGTACTCTCCCACCTTCGGGAAGCTTACCCGGAAGTTCTGCTTCTCATCCTCGTCCACGATGTCGAACATGCTGATCTGACCGGCCATAGCCGTCTTCTTTTCCTTGTTTTTCTGGTCCAGCAGGTCCCCGGATACCAGGAACTTCTGCTTTCTCGTGCCGGGCAGGCTGTCCATGGCCCCGGACTTGATGAAGCTCTCGATGGTCCGGCGGTTCACTTCCTTCCCCGCCATCCGGTCGATGAAATCCTCCAGGGACCGGTAGCTTCCGTTCCGGGTGCGCTCCTTGATGATGGTCTCCACCACCGCCTCGCCCACGCTGCGGATGGCCGAGAGACCGTAGCGAATCTTGTCTCCCGCCGCGGAAAAGCCGGATTCGCCCTCATTGATGTCCGGCGGAAGGATGCCGATGCCCATCTGCCGGCAGGTCATGATATACTCCGACACCTTGGTGCTGTTGTCCCGCACCGAGGTCATGAGGGCCGCCATAAACTCCACGGGGTAATAATACTTCAGCCAGGCCGTCTGATAGGACACCACCGCGTAGGCCGCGGCGTGGGACTTATTGAAGGCGTACTTGGCGAAATCAATCATCTCATCGTAGATCTGATTGGCCACCTTCTCGGGGATACCGTTCTCGATGCAGCCTTTGACCCCCTGCTCCGGATTGCCGTAGACGAAGTTCTTCCGCTCTTCCTCCATGACCTTGCCCTTTTTCTTGGACATGGCCCGGCGCACCAGGTCGCTGCGCCCCCAGGTATAGCCCGCCAGATCTCTTACGATCTGCATGACCTGCTCCTGATAGACGATGCAGCCGTAGGTGGGCCTGAGGATAGGCTCCAGCTGCGGGCAGTCGTAGGTGATGGAGCTTTTGTCATTCTTGCCCTTCAGATACTTCGGGATAAAGTCCATGGGGCCCGGGCGGTAGAGGGATATACCTGCGATCAGGTCTTCCAGTCCCTCCGGCTTCAGCTCCTTCATGAATCCCTTCATGCCGGAGCTTTCCAGCTGGAACACGCCGTCATCCTTGCCGGTGCCGATGTAGTCCAGGACCTTCCTGTCATTATAGTCGATCTCATCGATGACGATGTGCTTCCCGCTGCTCTTCTCCGCCAGCCGCACCGCATCCTGTATCACCGTGAGGGTCCTGAGGCCCAGGAAATCCATCTTAAGGAGTCCCAGCTCCTCCAGGGTCGTCATGGTGTACTGGGTGGTGACAGACCCGTCGGAACCCCGGGACAGGGGGACATATTCCTCCACGGGAGCGCCGCAGATCACCACGCCGGCGGCGTGCATGGAGGTATGCCTGGGAAGGCCCTCCAGGCGCCGGCTCATATCGATGAGATACTTCACATCCCCGTCGCTCTCGTACACCTGCTTAAGCTCCGGATTTGCCGCGAGCGCCTTGTCCAGGGTCATCCCCAGATCCGTGGGAATCATCTTGGCGATCATGTCGCACTTGGCGTAGGGAAGGTCCAGTACCCGCCCCACATCCCGGACCACGCCCCGGGCCGCCAGGGTACCGAAGGTCACAATCTGGGCCACGCAGTCCCGGCCGTACTTTTCCGTGACGTAATCGATAACCTCCTGCCTGCGCTCGTACTCGAAATCCACGTCGATATCGGGCATGGAGACACGCTCCGGGTTGAGGAAGCGCTCAAAAATCAGCTGCAGGGGGATAGGATCGATATCCGTGATGCCCAGGCAGTAGGAGACGATGCTTCCCGCGGCGGAGCCTCTTCCCGGCCCCACCATGATGCCCTGGGAACGGGCGTAATGGATATAGTCCCAGACGATGAGGAAATAATCCACAAATCCCATGGAATGGATGGTTTCCAGCTCATAGGACAGTCTCTCCCTGAGGGTGCCGTCATCGGAGGGATAGCGTTTCCGGAAGCCCTCATCGCAGAGCTTCTGCAGATACTCCCAGGAGGTAAGCCCGTCGGGCACATCATACTTCGGCAGCTTCCGCACGCCGAACTCGATCTCTACATTGCAGCGGGCCGCGATCTTTGCCGTATTCTCCAGGGCATCCGGCGCGTAGGCGAAGAGCTGCCGCATCTCCTCCTCGGACTTCAGGTAATACTGGCCGCCCTCATAGCGCATCCGGTCGGTGTCGGAAACCTTCTTCCCCGTCTGGATGCACAGCAGGATATCGTGGGATTCCACATCATCCCGGCCGATATAGTGGCAGTCATTGGTGCAGATGACAGGGATCCCCAGCTCATCGCGCATCCGGAGGATCTGGGCGTTCACCTTCCGCTGCAGAGGGATGCCGTGATCCATCATCTCCAGGAAATAGTTCTCCTTCCCGAAGATATCCCGGTACCGGAGCGCAGCTTTGCAGGCCTCCTCATAGCGGTCCGCAGCGAGGTTTCTCGCCACCTCGCCGGCGAGGCAGGCGGAGGTGCAGATCAGGCCCTCATGGTACTTCTCCAGGATCTCCATATCCACCCGGGGCCGGTAATAGAAGCCCTCGGTAAATCCCCGGGACACAATCTTCATCAGGTTCGCGTAGCCCGTGTTGTTCTCCGCCAGCAGGATCAGATGGTAATATCTGTCATCCCCGGTCCCCGTTTCTCTGTCGAAGCGGGATCCGGGCGCCACATAGATCTCACAGCCGATGATGGGTTTTATCCCCGCGTCCTTCGCCGCCCGGTAGAAATCGATGACTCCGTACATGGCGCCGTGGTCCGTGATGGCCAGGCTGTCCATGCCCAGCTCCTTCGCGCGGGCGACCATCTCCGGGATCTTTCCCGAAGCGTCCAGCAGGCTGTATTCCGTATGTACATGAAGATGTGTGAAAGCCATCCCCGGCTCCTTTCGTGCAGAACAGGCCGCCGCACGTATATCATGCGGCGGCCTGTTCCCGACCTGTCATCCGAACCTTCTGTCCGGTCCCGATTCCTGTTACTTTTTTCCGGTCAGATACTCCTCGATGCCTTCCAGGGCACTGGCCTCATCAGGACCATCCGCGGTAACGATGATGGTATCTCCCGAGCGAAGTGCCAGGGACATCATGCCCATGATGCTTTTGGCATTGACATGATGATTGCCGTGCTCCACGTGCACGCTGCTGTCGTACCTGCTCGCCACCTGTACCAGCATGGCCGCCAGACGGCTCTCCGCACCCTTGCCCAGGTCCAGCCGGATCTGTCTGCTACCCATAATCAGCTGTTTCCTCCTCTTAATGCATCCGCAATCTCGCCGATCTTCCGAAGCCTGTGATTGACACCCGACTTCCCCACCGGCACCTCCAGCATACTTCCGAGCTCCTGCAGGGACGCCTCCGGCGCCTCCAGCCGGACTCTCGCCATCTCCTCCAGCTGCGGCGGGAGGAAATCCAGTCCTCTGGTATCGCGTATGTACTCAATATCCGCCACCTGTCTGAGCGCCGCGGATACTGTCTTGTTCAGATTTGCGGTCTCACAGTTCACCTTGCGGTTCACCGTGTTGCGCATCTCCTTCATGATCCGGATATTTTCCAGATCCATCAGGGCGCTGTCCGCGCCCATCAGTCCCAGTAATTCTACGATCTGATTGCCTTCTTTAATATATACCACATAATACTTCTTCCTGACAACTGTTTTTGCATCCAGGCCAAGGGTGCCCAGAATCTCCCGCAGCTGCTCCGCCCGCTCCATATTCTGGCAGACCAGCTCCAGGTGATAGAACTTCTCCGGGTCGCTGATGGACCCGGACGCCAGGAAGGCGCCCCGGATGAAGGCTCTCCGGCAGCAGTCCTTCTGAAGAATATAACTCTTTACGGTTTTGAAATTCTCCCCGATCTCCCCGTCTCGGTCGATCATCTTGCAGGCGGAGAGAATCCGGACGGCGCTCTCGTGATCTCTCACCAGCACCACGTAGGCTCTGCTCTTTCCCGGGGTCCGGCTGGGCCGTATGACGATCTCCCCCCGGATGCCGAAGGTTTCCTTAAATAGCAGGAAGAGCTTCTTCGCGACGGTGACATTTTCCGTATGTATCCGGATAATAT
This sequence comes from Clostridium sp., assembly GCA_017634415.1. Lineage (GTDB taxonomy): Bacteria > Bacillota > Clostridia > Lachnospirales > Lachnospiraceae > Clostridium_R. Next base: position 1,487 of record JAGBNL010000069.1, on the reverse strand, counting down.
AGCCGTCCTCACTGATGCTCACGGTGCCGCACATGCCGAGAATCGCCGTAATCTCCGCGATCCGGCAGTGCCTGGCCGGAGACATTCTCCCGGAAAGTTCCTTCTTTACCCTGGAAGAAAAGGACATGAATCACGCCCCCTCTCTGATATGATAACTCTGAACCGCGGGGCAGATTAACCCCGGTCGATATCCCGGTGAATCTTCTTCAGTCCGATATCTTCTATGCGCCCCAGGCGCTCATACAGGAGATTGGCGATGGTGACGGAGCGGTGCCTGCCGCCGGTGCAGCCGATGGCGATGACCAGCTGGCTCTTGCCCTCCTTCCGGTAATAGGGCAGAAGGAATTCCGTCATATCCCCCAGCTTCTCCATGAAGGTATCGGCCACGCCGCCCTGCCGCACATATTCCTGCACATCCGCCTCGTCCCCGGTCCTTCTTTTCAGCTCCGGCACATAGTAGGGGTTCGGCAGAAACCGCACATCGAAGACCAGGTCCGCGTCCGCGGGAATCCCGTACTTGAACCCGAAGCTCAGAACGGTCACGAACAGGTTGGAGAATTCCTCTCGCTCCACGAAGATCCGCGCAAGCTCCGACCTCAGGTCTCTGGTCAGCAGGTTCGAGGTGTCCAGGATGTAGTTGGCCCGCTTTTTGATGAACTGGAGACGCTCCCGCTCCAGCTTTATGCCCTCTCCCACCCGGTCATTGGAAGCCAGGGGATGGGCCCTTCTGGATTCCTTGTAGCGGCGCGTCAGCACCTCGTCGGAGCACTCCATGTAGAGAACCGTGTAGGGCACCTTCGTGGCGGTCCATTTGTCCAGCGTTTCCGCCAGAAGGGGCAGCTGCTCCCCGCTGCGGATATCCACACCGATGGCCGCCGCCTCCCCGAAGTCTCTGCCGCTTCCCAGCATCAGGTCGGCGAACTTGTCCAGAAGCTCGATGGGTATGTTGTCCGCACAGTAAAATCCCATATCTTCCAGCATCTTCAGCGCCGTATTCCGCCCGGCGCCGGACATGCCGGTCACAATTACAAGTCTCATAGTACTCTCACTTCCGGCTCCAGCAGAACGCCTGAGGTCTTCTCCACCAGGCGCTGCACATCGGCCATCACCTGCAGAATATCCGACGCGGAGGCCCCGCCCCGGTTCACCACGAAGCCGCAGTGCTTCTCCGATACCTGGGCGCCGCCCACGGTGTAGCCCCGAAGGCCCGCGTCCTGGATAAGCTTTCCCGCGAAATGTCCCGCCGGGCGCTTGAAGGTGCTGCCCGCGCTGGGATATTCCAGCGGCTGCTTGTCCCGGCGCTGCTTTGCCAGGTCATCCATCTTCCCTTTAATCTCCGCCGGATCGCCCTTCTGCAGGCGGATCTCCGCGGAAAGCACCGTATATCCCATCTTCGGGACGATGCTGTAGCGATAGCCCATCCGCAGTTCCTCCGGTGTCCGGGTGATGATCTCCCCCTCCGGGGTCAGAAGCCTCACGCTTCTCAG
>JAGBNL010000068.1 GCA_017634415.1 Clostridium sp. | reverse complement strand
GGTAAAGGGCCTTGATAATATTCCGAAGGACCGGCCGGTCCTGTATGTGGGAAACCACAGGGGATTTTTTGACTGTGTGGTGGGCTACACCACCGTGCCCGGACGGGTGGGCTTCGTCGCAAAGAAGGAGCTGACGAAGTATCCCTTCCTTCCGGACTGGATGCTTCTGCTCAACTGTCTGTTCCTGGACCGGAAGGATATGAAGCAGTCCCTCAGGACGATTCTGGAGGCCATCGCCAAGGTGAAGGGCGGCGTCTCCATGTGGATATTCCCGGAAGGAACCAGAAACCGCGGGGAGCTTCTGGATATGCTTCCCTTCAAGGAGGGGAGCCTTAAGATCGCCGAGAAGAGCAAGTGCCCGGTGGTGCCGGTGGCTATCACCGGTACGGCGGAGCTTCTGGAGGCCCACGCGCCCTGGGTGCACCCCGGGGATGTGACCATCCGGTTCGGCGAGCCGTTTTATATTGCGGATCTGCCGGAGGAGAACCGGAAGTTCCCGGGAGCTTACACCAGGGAGAGGATCCTTGCGATGCTGCGGGAAGAGGTCGGCGCGTAAAGCAGGGGAGAGAATGGTTATGAAGAATTCAAAACTGTTTGCCGCGATAGATGTGGGCTCCTTCAATACGGAGCTGACCATCTATGATATCAGCAAAAAGAACGGCATCCGGGAGGTGGACAAGATCCGGGTGCAGCTGCCTATAGGACATGACACATACAATGACGGCATGGTATCCAATGCCATGACGGAGGAGATCTGCGGCGTGCTGCGCCGTTTTTCCGAGATCATGAAGGGGTATCATGTGGACAGCTATGCTGCCTATGCCAGCAGCGCTCTCCGGGAGGCCAGGAACGGACTCATCGTTCTGGACCAGATCCGGGTTCGGACGGGACTGAAGCTCATCACCGCCAGCAACTCGGAGTACCGCTACATGAGCTACAAGGCGGTGGCCACCCACGCGGAGCAGTTCGACAGGGCCCTGCAGGACGGGATGGCTATCCTGGATGTGGGATTCGGAAGCTCCCAGCTCTCCGTGTTTGAGAAGGGAAATCTGACATTTACCCAGAATCTCTCTCTGGGCGTTCTGCGCATCAGCGAGACGGCAGTCCGCTGGGATGTGGATTCCAAGGAGGTTCCGGGGGTCATCGAGGAGATGATGAACAACGAACTGCAGGCGCTGGAGGATATCTATCTCCGGGCCATGAAGGTCAGGACCCTTATCATCACCGGCGAGACCATCAACTATCTGGTGCTCCGGGGGCACAACAGCTTTCAGAACAAGCAGTTTTCCGGAAAAGACTTCATAAAGATGTGCCGGAGCGTGTCCGTCATGACCATCAATGACCTGCAGGACGCCTACAATGTATCCCGCAACGCGGCCCGGGTCATGGTGCCCAGCGCCATCCTCTTCGCGAAGGTGGCTGAGATGTCCGGTGCGGAGATTGTCTGGACGCCGGGAACGGTGGCCTGCGACGGATTTGCGGCGGATTACGCCCAGAAGGAGGGCCTGATCCGGTTCTCCCATGATTTCGAGGAGGATATCATCAGCTCCGCGAAGGACCTGGCGGATCATTACCGCTGCCACAGAGAACATGTGCTGGCGGTGGAGGAGTTTGCGGCGCAGATATTTGACGCCACGAAGAAGCATCACGGCCTGGATCCCCACTGCAGGCTGCTTCTCAGGATTGCCGGAATCCTTCATGACTGCGGAAAGTATGTGAGCATTACCCGCGGTTCACAGAACGCATACGAGATCATCATGTCGTCGGAGCTCATCGGCCTTTCCCATCTGGACCGGGAGATTGTGGCGAATGTGGTGCGCTATAACATACAGGAATTTGATTACGATGATGTGTTCCTGGGAACGGACCTTTCCCTCTACACAGAGAAGGGATACACCAGAAGGGAGCTTAAGATCGTGATCGCGAAGCTGGCGGCGATGCTCCGGCTGGCGAATTCCATAGACAGAAGCCACCAGCAGAAGCTTCGGGGCGCGAAGGTGTCCGTCCGGGATGACGGGCGGCTGGCGATCACCACGTCCTATGACGGAAATATCACGCTGGAGAAGTATTCCGTGGAGCAGAAGGCGGATTTCTTCGAAGAGATGATCGGCATCCGTCCGGTGATTCGGAGAAAGCGCAAATGGTAAGCCCCGGGAGGTAGAGATATGGCTGAAACAGTGAATTATAAGGATCCGAAAAACTATATGAACCGGGAGCTGAGCTGGCTTCAGTTCAACACCCGCGTGCTGGGAGAGGCCCGGGACAAGACCACCCTTCCCTTTGAGCGGCTGAAGTTTCTGGCCATCACGGCATCCAACCTGGATGAATTCTTCATGGTGCGCGTGGCTTCCCTGAACGAAATGGTGCATGCGGGCTATAAGAAGAGAGACATCGCCGGCATGACGGCCGAGGAGCAGCTCGGCGCCATCGGTACGGAGGTTCACGAGCTGGTGGAGGCCCAGTATTCCTGCTATAACCGGGGCCTGGTGCCTCTCATGCACAGACTGGGCCTTATCATTATTCCGGAGCATGAGGACCTGTCTCCGGCGGAGGCGGACTTTGCCGACCGGTATTTCGAGAGAGAGGTATATCCTGTGCTCACGCCCATGGCGGTGGATTCTTCGAGACCATTTCCCCTTGTGCGGAACAAATCCATCAACATCGGCGTGCTGATGCAGAAGAAAAAGACCGATGAGGACCTGGAATTTGCCATGGTCCGTGTGCCGGATGTGCTCCCGAGAGTGGTGGAGATCCCCGGAGATGTGGAGAATCTCCGCGGGGATGCGGAGATTCCGAACCCCAGGCGGATTATCTATCTGGAGGAGATCATCGAACGGAACATCGGCAAGCTCTTCCTGAATTACAAGATTCTCTGCAGCCATCCCTTCCGGATCATGCGGAACGCGGATCTGGATATCGAGGAGGATGAGTCCGAGGATCTGCTGAAGGAGATTGAGAAGAAGCTGAAGCAGCGCCAGCGGGGCGAGGTTATCCGGCTGGAGATTGAGAAGAACTCCGACAAGCGTCTTCTGAAGCGTCTGAGAAATGAATTCGGCGTCACCAGGGAAGAGATCTATGAGATCAGCGGCCCCCTGGACCTCACTGTCCTGATGAAGGTGTACGGCCTTCCGGGCTTTGACGGGTACAGAATGCCCTCCTACCGGCCCCAGCCGGTGCCGGAGCTGATGAATGAAGACGATATCTTCACCAATATCAGGAAGGGGGATATCCTTCTTTCCCATCCCTACCAGACCTTTGAGCCGGTGATCGGCCTTATCGAGAAGGCGGCGGAGGATCCGGATGTTCTGGCCATCAAGCAGACGCTTTACCGGGTCAGCGGCAACTCGCCCATCATCAGGGCGCTGGCAAAAGCCGCCGAGCAGGGCAAGCAGGTGTCGGTGCTGGTGGAGCTGAAGGCGAGATTCGACGAGGAACACAACATCATCTGGGCGAAGATGCTGGAGAAGGCGGGATGCCATGTCATCTACGGCCTGGTGGGCCTGAAGACCCACTGCAAGATCACCCTCATCGTCCGCCGGGAGGAGGACGGCATACGCAGGTATGTCCATCTGGGAACCGGCAACTACAATGATTCCACGGCAAAGCTGTACACGGACTGCGGTCTTCTGACCTGCCGGGAGAAGATCGGCGAGGATGCCACGGCCGTGTTCAATATGCTCTCCGGGTATTCGGAGCCGCTGTACTGGAACAGGCTGGCGCTGGCGCCCCTGTGGCTGAGAAACCGTTTCCTGCGGCTCATCGACAGGGAGGCCGCCAATGCCAGACAGGGAAGACCTGCCGGAATCGTGGCGAAGATGAATTCGCTGTGCGACCAGGAAATCATAGAACACCTCTATGAGGCTGGGGAAGCCGGCGTGAAGATTCATCTCATCGTCCGCGGCATCTGCTGTCTGAGAGCCGGCGTGCCGGGCCTCAGCGAGAATATCAAAGTCTGCTCCATCGTGGGCAACTTCCTGGAGCATGCCCGCATCTTCCGGTTTGAGAATGACGGAGACCCGCTGTTCTTCATGGGAAGCGCGGACTGGATGCCCAGAAACCTGGACCGCCGGGTGGAGATTATGTTCCCGGTGGAGGAGGAGCGGCTCACGAAAAAGCTGGATCATTATCTGGAGATACAGATGGAGGATAATGTGAAAGCCCACTATATGCAGCCGGACGGCAGCTACGAGAAGCCCGACCGCAGAGGTAAGCAGGCGGTAACGGCCCAGGAAGTCTTCTGCGAGGAGGCGGAGCAGGCCGCGAAGGAGCAGGAAGAGCTGACGGATGTGATGAAAACGAGAGTATTTGTCCCCCTGGGCGGGACGGAGGAATAGAAGCAGAAGCAGGAGGTAATGTATGTCTGATATCGGCATTCTGGTAGTGGACGATGAGAAAGAGATCGCGGATCTGGTGGAAATTTATCTGGTCAGCGACGGCTACAAGGTATTCAAGGCTTTCAATGCCATGGACGGTCTGGACATCCTGTCCCGGGAGAAGGTGCACCTGGTGCTCCTGGACATCATGATGCCCGGCATGGACGGCCTGACCATGTGCCGGAAGATCCGGGAGACCAACAACATCCCCATCATCATGCTGAGCGCGAAATCCACGGATCTGGACAAGATCCGGGGCCTCGGAACCGGCGCGGATGACTATGTGACAAAGCCCTTCAACCCGCTGGAGCTCACGGCCAGGGTGAAGTCCCAGCTGCGCCGCTATACGCAGCTGAATCCCCAGAGCTCAACGGATTCGGGGAGCGGCGAGATTTCCCTGAGAGGTCTCACCATCAGCAGGGAGAACCACCGTGTCACGGTGTTCGGCGAGGATGTAAAGCTTACGCCCATCGAATTCGACATTCTGTATCTTCTGGCGTCCAATCCGGGAAGAGTGTTCAGCACCGACGAGATCTTCGAGCAGGTATGGCATGAGAAGGTCTATGAGGCCAATAACACCGTCATGGTACACATCCGGAGACTGCGCGGCAAGATGAAGGAAGATACCAGACAGAACAAGATTATCACCACCGTCTGGGGAGTAGGATATAAGATTGAAAAGTAAGAAAACTGTCCGCAGGGACATGAGCGGACAGTTCCATTCGCGGCTGCTGATGATGATGGTCTTCGCGGCCGCGGTGGCCTGCGCGGCGGAACTTCTCCTGGTGGTGTGCCTGTCGGCGCTCACGGAGTATCTGCAGCGGACAGTGCGGGAACCCTCCGTCCTTCTGGGACTTCTGGAGATGGACGCGCTGATGATGCTTTTCTATGTCCTTGGCGGCATCGTGATATTTGCCGCCGTCTACTTCAGGCTGATAGACGGAACTCTCCGGGACCTGGGGGAAATCTCCGCGGCCATGCAGAGCATATCCGAGGGGGATCTCAACACCTCGGTGGAGGTGCACGGGGATGACGAAGTGGCCATGATGGGCGAAAACCTGAACAAGATGGTGGGAGATCTGCGGACCCTGATGGACCGGGAGAGGGAGTCGGAGCGGACGAAGAACGAGCTGATCACCAACGTGGCCCACGATCTGAGGACGCCGCTCACATCCATCATCGGCTATCTGGAGCTTCTCTCCATTTCCGACGGGATGTCCCCGGACATGCAGAAGAAATACATCGATATCGCATTTGCCAAGTCAAAGCGCCTGCAGCAGCTGATTGAGGACCTGTTCAGCTTTACGAAGCTGGGCGGCGGAAAGGTGGCTTTAAAGATCGGGCGCGTGGATATCGTGCGCCTTCTGAACCAGCTTCTGGAGGAGTTTTATCCCAGCTTCCTGGCCCAGAACCTGTCCTACGAGCTGACGAGCAATGTGCCGGCGAAGGTGATATCCGCCGACAGCAATCTGCTGGCGCGGCTCTTCGACAATCTGATCAACAACGCCATCAAATACGGCGCTGACGGAAAGCGGGTCATCGTGCGGATCGACGCCGGGGAGGATGTGGTGACGGTCCGGGTGAAGAATTTCGGGTACGTGATTCCCGAGGACGAGGTGGGACAGATCTTCAACCGGTTTTACCGGGTGGATCAGTCCAGAACCAGCAGCGTGAGCGGCTCCGGCCTGGGGCTTGCCATCGCGAAGAACATCGTGGACATGCACGGCGGAACCATCGGCGTCACCAGCGACCTGAACGGAACGGTGTTCACGGTGAAGCTGAAGACAGAGCTGGATGCGGACCGGGAGAATTTTGATATTGCGAGATGACAACTGGAGAAATTCGCGGATGAGACGAATACTGTGCGCTTTGTGCGCTTTGATGCTGCTGTTTGCCGGAGTGTTTGCCGCCCCGGCTGTTTCCTATGCCGCGGATGGCGCCGGACCCGGCGCCGCAGCAGGGCAGGAGACGAACGGCGGGATCCGTATGGAGGTCTCCTGCGGCTTTAATAATGCGGCTAAACAGGGACGGTATCTGCCGGCGCATGTGACGCTGACCGTGGAGGACGGGGCGGCGCTGCCGGAGACATCCGTCCTGCTCTGCTTTCTGGTGCGGGAATCCGACGGGGAAATCTGCCGGTATGAGTACACGGTGGATCCCGTTACGCACAGCGGCGAGACCGTGACATACTATATCCCGCTGGGAAGCCGTTCCGACGAGATCACCGTGGCCCTGGAGGCCGGCGGAACGGAGCTTCTGCAGAAGAAAATCACCTTCGAGCACAGCGTGGAGGGGCTGCAGAGCCTGATCGGCATTTTTTCCGATGAGCCCGACCGGATGAACTGGCTGAACGGGGCCTCCTTCGGGGAAGGCACTCTCACCGCCGGCCTGGTCTGGCTGGATGAGGAGACGGCGCCGGTCAGCGACCTGGCCTATGACGCCCTGGATATGATCATCGTGTCCGACTTCCAGTTTTCCGCCCTTTCGGGAAAACAGCTGGATGCCGTCATGAGCTTCGTCCGGAACGGCGGCGTGCTGCTGTTCGGGGGCGGAGAACACTATCTTACCTGTATCGGCGGTCTCGCGGACAGAATCCTGGAGACGCCCTATCCGGAGTCTCAGCTCAGGATGGTCAATATGGGACCGGAGTACGCAGAGGAGAGTCCGGAGGATTCCATGCTGGAGATCTGGTGCGCGGACGTGCCTTTAAAAAACGGTGTGACACTCCTTCCCGGCGAGAATTATCCGCTGCTTCTGGGCGCGGATGAGGGAGAGGGCCGCATCGCGGCCGCCAGCTTCTCTCTGGCGGACATCTCCGCCTTTGCCGGGGCCCATCCGGAGTTTGCCTCCCGGTTTCTGACGGCGGCCTTCGGGGAGTCCATCCTGTCGGGCCTGAGAACGGACAGCGAGATCGGAAACGCCGTGAATTTCACCAGAGTGCAGAACCTGGTGGGAACGGGCGACGCGGGAAGACTCCCGAATGTGCAGATCTACGCGGCGGTGCTGATGCTCTATCTGGTGGTGGCGGGACCGGGGCTTTACCTGGCGCTGCGCACCAGACGGAAGCTTGTGTTCTACCTGCCCGCGGTGGCCCTTCTGTCCATGTTTTTCGTGGTGGTGGTCTATGCCCTGGGATTCCGGACCCGCTTTTCCGGGCCCTTCTATACCTCCGCCCGGATACTGGAAGTGCACGGGGATACCCGCACCGAGGAGGTCTACCTGAATGCCCGCAGCCCCTTCAATCACCCCTATCTCACCGAGCTTTCCGGCGGATATGAGGTGCGTCCCCTGACGGATCCCTACGGGGGGAACGGACAGAGCGCGAACTACGGACAGGAGATGCTGCGGATCCGCTATACGGAAGAGGGACCGGAGCTGGGAATCGGGAGTTCGGCGGCATTTACCAGTCACTTTTTCCATCTCATGAGAACCACGGATGCCGGAGAGGGCGCCGTGCTGGACGGGGAGGTCAGGGTCTTCGGAAAGAATCTGCAGGGCTTCGTCAGCAGTCAGTACGATGAGGTGCTGCACAACGCGGTGATTCTTCTGGACGGCCGGGCCATCCTTCTGGGGGACATCCACCCCGGGGAGACGGTGAGCCTTGCGCCGGAGCAGATGGTGAACTGCCCCGTGGGCAATACGGACGTGGTGGCATCCTGCCTCACCGGCGCCGTGAATGCCGGAATCTCCGACAGGGTCGGGAATGACGACTATCTGCTGGCCCTGGAGCGGAGCCGCCTTCTGGGCTTCTGCATGGAGCAGAGCCGGAAGAGCAACCGGGATAAGGCGGTATTCGCCGCATTCCTGGAGGAGGGCGGCGAGAAGAGCATCCTCAGGGAGGAGAATCCGGCGGAGAACAGCGACCGCCGGGACCTTATCATGAACGGGATGACCCTCTTTACGGCGGTGCTTCCGGCGGACATGACAGAGGACGGACAGGTCTTTGCCTCGGCGCTCCGGGAGATTCCGCGGGTGCTGGACGGGGATTACGATTATGAGAACAACCGGATGTTTGCGGCGGAGCAGGGAGACACCCTGACCCTGGAATACGCCCTGGGCAATGAGCTCGCCGTAAGTTCGGCCGTCTTTGAACAGGTATCCGAGCTGTTCTCCGGCGGAGAGGACAGACCCCTCCCCGTATTTGAAGGAAATATGTATTTTTATAATTACAATGAGGGCGGCTACGACCTGATGAAGGTGGGTACGGAGTACACGGCCGAGGCGCTGGAACCCTACCTCTCGCCCTCCAATACACTGATGGTCCGCTATGTCTGGAACGGGGATGCGACGGGAGCCGGCGCGTACCTTCCGGTACCATGGACGGTGGGGAAATAACGCATGGGGAAAACGGTTCTTGAACTGAAAAATCTGAAGAAGTCTTTCGGCAGTTACACCGTGCTCGACGGCCTCTCCCTTACCCTGGAAGCGGGAGAGCTGTACGGATTCATCGGGGCCAACGGCGCGGGAAAGACCACAACCCTGAAGATCGCGGCGGGCCTTCTGGCCCCCGACGAGGGGGAGGTCACCATCTGCGGGGAGGACCTGTGGGCCAACAGAGGCGACATGAAGGTGTCCCGGTTTATCCTGTCCCGCATCGGCTACGTGCCGGATTCCTTCGGACTCTATGACAATATGCGGGTGTCGGAATATATGGACTTCTTCGCCGCCTGCTATTCCATGAACGGGATCCGGGCGAGACGGCGCTGCGAGATGCTTCTGGGGATGACGGGGCTTTCGGAGAAGGCGGGATACTACGTGAACAGCCTGTCCCGGGGCATGAAGCAGAGACTCTGCCTCGCCCGGGCGCTGATACACAATCCCACCCTGCTGATTCTGGATGAGCCCGCATCGGGACTGGATCCGGTGACCCGGACCCATTACCTGTCCATTCTGCGGACGCTGAGAGAGCAGGGGAAGACCCTGATCATAAGCTCCCACATCCTGTCGGAGCTTTCGGACATCTGCACCGCGGCGGGCATCCTGGAGAACGGGAAAATGCTGGTGAGCGGCACGCTGGAGCAGATTTTTGCCGGCGTAAGCCTGTCGAGGCCCATCCTCATCTCCGTGATGGGAGACAAGACCACGGCGCTGCGGATCCTGAAGGAGGAGCGGCTCGTCACATCCATCTCCGTGAGCGGGGACGAGATGCGGATTGATTTCAAGGGGTCCAGAGAGGATGAGACAAGGCTTCTTCGGACAATGATTGAGAACGGCGTGAGAGTCAGCGGCTTTATGCGGGAGCGGGGCGATCTGGAGACCGTATTCCTGCAGCTGGCGGGAAAACAGGAAGAAAGGGCGGTGATGGAATATGAGATGGAATCCGGTATTTCTGAAGGAGATTACCGTTGACAGCCGGTCGGTGCGACTTCCGGTGGTCATCTTCATCTTCAACATGATCCTTTCGGCCGCGGCCGTCTTCAATGTCTACAACCTGAACCTCCACGCCAGGCTCACGGCGGAGATCCAGTATTCCGCCATCCTGGAGCTGTACAGCCTGATCTCCACGCTGGAGTTCGTGATGCTGCTTCTGCTGATGCCGGCCCTGACGGCGCCTGCCATCTGCGGGGAGCGGGAAAAGGAGACCATGGACCTTCTGGTCAGCACCTCCATACACCCCCGGAGCATCGTGACGGGAAAGCTTACCAGCTCCCAGACAGAGATGCTGGTGCTGCTTCTTTCCGCCCTGCCGGTGCAGTCGCTTGTATTTATCTTCGGCGGGGTGACCATGCCGGACATTATCCTGGTATTTATTACTTATATCGCCGCAGTGATGTATGTGGGCGGAATCGGCATCTTCTGCTCCGCCCTGTTCCGGAAGAACGTGATGTCCAATGCGGCCGCCTACCTGGCAACCGCCGTCCTCACGGCGGGAACATTTGCCGCATGCCGGTTTTACGGGCTTCTCAGGCTGAGTGAGGGGGCTTACGAGATGTACGGCGGCGCGGTGCAGGGAACGGGAAAGCTCCTGTATCTGCTGCTGTTTAACCCCGCGGTGACCTTCGCCTGCGTGATCAACCTGCAGGCCGGATCCGGGGATACGCTGGAGAAGCTTTCCTCCCTGGCAGGGCCCATTCCCAGAAATGCGCTGACGGCTCACTGGATCCCGGTAAGCCTGGTTCTGCAGATAACGGCGGCATGTCTCCTGATCGCCGGCGCTATCTGGCTGATCACGCCGGGACGCAGGAAGAGGTGAGAATGATGACTGAACAGTGCAGAAAGGGCGCATCCCTCATATGGATGCAGTGTGACGGCAGCAGGTTTGCGGAAGGGTTCCGGCTTCTTGAGGAAGCGGCCGGGCAGGGCGATGCGGACGCCTGGTATCTTCTGGGCCGCTGCTACAGCTGGGGCGGCGGAGACGTGGGCTTCAGCGAGGACAGGGCCGCGGAGTGCTATCGGAAGGGAATAGAGGGCGGAAGCGCCCTGGCAGTTCTGGGCGCCCTCCGGGCAGGACTCTATGACGCCTCCATGCGGGAAATATCGGACATGACGCCGGATACGGCTTTCCGGAAAGCCAGAGAGGCCGCCGAGGCGGGGGATGCCTTTGCCGCGTGGCAGCTGGCGGAGACCATCGAGTGGGATGACCTGGCGGAAGAGCGCCGGCGTCTCATCCGGGAGAAGGAGCAGGAGATTCCCGTGGAGGACCTCCTGGAGGACGAGGAGCCGGAGGAGGAGCCTCCGGAACAGGAAGAAGCGGATGCTTCGGCCAAGACCGAAGATACGGCAAAGCCCCTGCTGGTCATTACCGTGCCGGGAGAGTGCATTCTCTGGTACCGGAAGGCCGCGGAGGGCGGCATTATCCAGGCCATGGAGCACGCGGGAAAGCTGGCCCTTGCCGGAACCTACCGGGAATCGGATCCGGCGGATTATTCCCGCTGGGTGGAGAAGAGCGCCGCTGCGGGCAGCGCCTGGGGACTGTGCGAGCTGGGAATCTACTATGCCTCGGCCGGGGAGAACCCGACGGCCAGGGAATACCTTCTGGCGGCGGACGCCCAGGGAGAGCCCAGGGCCGCGCTTCCTCTGGGGCGGCTGTATCTGGCCGCGGAGGAGGAGCCGGATTCCTTCACACAGGCCATCACTTATCTGGAGAAGGCGGCGGATGCCGGGGATGCGGAAAGCTACCGGGTGCTGGCGACCGTCTTCGATAAGGGCATCCGCACAGAGAGAGACGTGCCGAAAGCCATCTTCTGGTATCAGAAGGCCTTCCGGGCAGGGGACGGGGAAGCCGCCCTCCTCCTGGGAAAGCTGTATCTGGAGGATACGGAAGAAAAGAACGGGGAAAAGGCCGTCCACATGCTGGAACAGGCGGCGGAGAAGGCGGATCCCCTGACAGCGGGGGAGGCCTGCCGGATTCTGGGCCAGATTTATCACGACGGCCTGGGCGGCGTTCCCGACGGGGAGTGGGCCATTCACTGGTACACCGCCGGGGCGGGCTTCGGCAACGCGGAGTGCATGGAACGCCTGGGGCTTATGTACTGCCTGGGAGAGGAAGGAATCCCGGCAGATTACGGGCAGGCATTCCTGTGGCTCAACCGGTGCTGGGAGAACGGAACCCTCCGTTCCTGCTCCAGGCTGGCGGGGCTCTATCTCCGCGGGGAAGGCTGCGAGGCCGATGAGGAGAAGGCCATACGGCTCTTTGAGACGGCGGCCCGGACCGAGTACGACGGGTACGCCTGCTGCGAGCTGGGAAGAATCTACGAGCGCCGCGGCACCGAGGAAGACCTGGAAAAGGCCGTGGAGTACTACGGAAAATCCATGGATATGGGAAATGAAACCGCCGCCAGGCGGCTGGCCAGATTTAAGAGAGGCCCGGCCGGCAGGTGGAGGGTTGAGGAAGAAGACTGAGGATCAGAAATAAGGAGGAATTATGGAGATGTATTATAACAGCACCCGCGGCGGAGAAAAGAATGTCACACCCTCCATGGCGATTCTTGAGGGAATCGCGCAGGACGGAGGTCTGTTCATGCCGGATCATTTCCCGAAGCTTCAGGTGAAGCTTTCGGAGCTGGCGGAGATGACCTATCAGGAGAAGGCCTATGAGGTCATGAAGCTGTTCCTGACCGACTTCACGGAGGAAGAGCTCAGATACTGCATCGACAACGCCTATGACAGCAAGTTCGACACGGAAGAGATCGCGCCCCTGGTATCCGCGGACGGCGCCTACTACCTGGAGCTGTTCCACGGGAAAACCATCGCCTTCAAGGATATGGCCCTCTCCATTCTGCCCTATCTCATGACCACCTCCGCGAAAAAGAATCAGGTAAAAGAAGAGATCGTGATTCTGACCGCCACCTCGGGAGATACGGGAAAGGCCGCCATGGCGGGATTTGCCGATGTGCCCGGCACAAGGATTATCGTGTTCTATCCGAAGGGCGGCGTAAGCCGGGTTCAGGAGCTGCAGATGCTCACCCAGAAGGGGGACAACACCGCTGTGGTCGGCATCACCGGCAACTTCGACGATGCCCAGACCGGCGTAAAGAAGATCTTTGCCGACAGAGAATTCGGAGAGAAGCTCGCTGCGGCGGGATTCCGCTTCTCCTCCGCAAACTCCATCAATATCGGACGTCTGGTGCCCCAGGTGGTGTACTATGTCCACGCCTATACCGCTCTTCTGAAGAACGGGGAGATCGCAGACGGGGAAGAGGTGAACTTCTGTGTTCCCACCGGAAACTTCGGCAATATCCTGGCGGCCCTCTTCGCCCGCCAGATCGGCGTTCCGGTCAATCGCCTGATCTGCGCCTCCAACGACAACAAGGTGCTGTTTGACTTCTTCACCACCGGCGTCTATGACCGGCAGAGAGAATTCATTCTCACCTCGTCTCCCTCCATGGATATCCTCATCTCCAGCAACCTGGAGCGGCTGATCTATCTGGCCTGCAACGGCGACACAGAGAAGACCGCGGAGCTGATGAAGGAGCTTTCCGAGAAGGGAAGCTACACCGTAACGCCGGGAATGCGGGAGAGAATGTCCATGTTTATCGGCGGCTTTGCCACCCAGGAGGAGAATGCCGAAGAGATCAAGCGGGTCTACGACGATACCGGCTATCTCATCGATACCCACACCGGCGTCGCTTCCTGCGTGTACCGCAATTATAAGGAGTGGACGGACGATCCCACAAAGACAGTCATCGCCTCCACCGCGAGCCCCTACAAGTTCTCCAGAAGCGTCATGACGGCTATCCGGGGAAAAGAAGAGGAGAGCAAGGAAGACTTCGCCCTCATCGATGAGATGAAGGAAGCCTCCGGCGTGGAGATTCCGCAGGCCATCGAGGAGATCCGGAACGCGGAGATCCGGCACAACAGAGTGTGCGCACCGGAGGATATGGAGAAGACGGTAGCGGAGATTCTGGGACTGTAAACAGGCGGAAATGTAGAAAAACCGACATATTTTGTGACATATTTTGTTAAGGTTCCTGTGATATACTCTTTCATACGTAAAAAGGGACGTGTAACGGGCCGGAAGGCCCGGGAAAAGGGGTAGAGTATGACAGGACGAAAACAGCTTCAGGTGCTGGCTCTGGCACTTGTCATGATGTTTATGGCGTTTGTGCCGGTGCCGATTCAGACCTCCGCAGCAACTACTCTGAAGGCAGGATGGGTCAAGAACGGGGATTCCTGGTATTACAGGAAGGATGACGGCTTTTATTACAAGGGCTGGCTGCAGGTCGGGGACAAGTACTATTACATGGACACCGACGGTGTCATGAAAACCGGCTGGGTCAAGTTCAATAATTCCTGGTACTATCTGGATTCCGACGGTACCATGCACACCGGCTTCAAGAAGGTGGGAGACAAGTGGTTCTATCTGGCCGGAGACGGCAAGATGGTGACCGGCTGGAAGCAGATCAACGACACCTACTATTACTTCAACAGCGACGGCGAGATGCGGGCGAACGGATGGAAGCAGTCCAACGATGACTGGTATTTCCTCGGATCCGACGGCAAGATGGTGACCGGCTGGAAGGAGATCGCCGGCAAATGGCGCTACTTTGACGAGAACGGCGTGATGCTGACCGGCTGGCAGCAGATCAAGAACCGCATCTACTATCTGCAGGAGAGCGACGGCGCCATGCTGACCGGCTGGCTGCAGGACGCAAACAAGAACTATTACTGGATGAAATCCAGCGGCGAGATGGTAACAGATTGGAGAAAGATTGACGACAGCTGGTACTATTTCGACAAGGAAGGCCATATGGTGACCGGCTGGCAGAAGATCGACGGCAAGTACTATTTCCTCGACAGAACCACCGGCAAGATGGCGGCGGACACGACCCTGACCATCGACGGCAAGAGCTACACCTTTGACAAGGACGGCGTGTACCAGGAAAGCAAATCCGGCGGCGCATCCGTATCGGATTCCGCACCGGGAACCGAGGCGGCAGCACCAGGATCCTCCGAGGCGCCGGGCAGCAGCAAGCCCGAAGAAGAGGAAGCCCCCGGAGCGAAGAAGTCGGAAAGCGCCTCCCAGAGCGCACCGGGCGGAAACAGCTCCTCTGATGTGCCGGGCGGATCTTCCACACCCCATGTGGTTGCTCCCGGAGCATGATGAAGGTACGCCTTACGACGTACCATTGAACCGCGGGGAGCCGCGGGGCGAGCAGAAACTCGAAAGCAGAAGACAGGATACTTTATTAGCACTCATTTTAAATGAGTGCTAATTTTTTATTGACTTTGCATTTGCCCAGTTTTATAATATTCAATACCGAAAGGGAAAAAACGCAGGGCCTTATGCCCCGCAGAATATAAGATACAGTTAAGGAGTGATGCAATTATGGCAGTAAAGTCCGGCAATTTATCCATCAACAGTGAGAATATATTTCCCATTATCAAGAAGTGGCTGTATTCCGACCACGATATTTTCTACCGTGAGCTGATTTCCAACGGCTGCGACGCCATCACAAAGCTGAAGAAGCTGGCGCTTATGGGCGAGTACGAGGAGCCGGCGGACCCGGACTACAAGGTCCAGGTAACCGTCAATCCCGAGGAGAAGACCATCACCATCGAGGATAATGGTCTCGGCATGACCGCCGACGAGGTGGAGCAGTACATCAACCAGATCGCATTTTCCGGCGCCCAGGCCTTTCTGGAGCAGTATAAGGACAAGGCCAATGAGGACCAGATCATCGGTCATTTCGGCCTCGGCTTCTATTCCGCCTTCATGGTTGCCGACCGTGTCACCATCGATACCCTGTCCTGGCAGAAGGGCGCGGAGCCGGTTCACTGGGAGTCCGAGGGAGGAACCGAGTTCCGGATGGATACCGGCGACAAGGATACTATCGGCACGAAGATCACCCTTTACATGAATGAGGACAGCACCGAATTCTGCAATGAATACCGGGCGAGAGAGGTCATCGAGAAGTACTGCGGATTCATGCCTCTGCCCATCTATCTGAAAAATGAAAAGGCCGAGCCCCAGTATCAGGAGATCGAGAAGGATGAGCTGACAGATAAGGATACCCTCATCGAGACCGTGGTGAAGCCGGCCAAGACCGAGGAGAAGGAGAAGGAAGACGGCACCAAGGAAACCGTGGAGGTGGAGCCCGCAAAGGAGACCTACAAGATTCTCCGCCGTCCGGTGGCCCTGAACGATGTGAACCCGCTGTGGAACAAGACGCCCAGCCAGTGCACCGAGGAAGAATACAAGGAGTTCTACCGCAAGGTGTTCCATGATTACAAGGAGCCCCTGTTCTGGATTCACCTGAACATGGACTATCCCTTCAACCTGAAGGGAATCCTCTACTTCCCGAAGATCAACCTGGAGTATGAGAGCGCCGAGGGCGTCATCAAGCTGTACAACAACCAGGTATTTATCGCCGATAACATCAAGGAAGTCATTCCGGAGTTCCTGCTTCTGCTGAAGGGCGCTATCGACTGCCCGGATCTGCCGCTGAACGTCTCCAGAAGCGCACTGCAGAACGACGGCTTCGTGAAGAAGATCTCCGACTACATCACCAAGAAGGTGGCGGACAAGCTGACCGGCATGTGCAAGACCGACCGGGAGAACTACGAGAAATACTGGGATGACATTTCTCCCTTCATCAAGTACGGCTGCCTCAGAGATGAGAAGTTTGCCGAGAAGATGAACGACTATATCCTCTTCAAGAACCTGGAGGGCAAATATCTGACTCTGAAGGATGCCATCGAGGAGGCGAAGAAGGAGAATCACGAGAACAAGATCTTCTATGTCACCGACGAGAAGGAACAGAGCCAGTACATCAACATGTTCAAAGAGGCCGGCCAGGATGCATTTATCCTGCCGCACAACATCGACAGCCCCTTCATCGGCAGCCTGGAGCAGAAGAATGAGAACCTGAAGTTCCTGAGAATCGATGCGGACGTGAATGAGACCCTGAAGGAAGAGGTCGGCGAGGACGAGAAGAAGACCATCGAAGAGCAGGAAAAGAATCTCACGGAGACCTTCCGCAAGGCGCTGGGAAATGATAAACTGACAGTAAAGGTGGAGAAGCTGAAGGATGCGGGCGTGGCGTCCATGATCACCGTCTCCGAGGAGAGCCGCAGAATGGCGGACATGATGAAGATGTACAACATGGGCGGCATGGATCCCTCTATCTTCGGCGGTGCGGGCGAGACCCTGATCCTGAATGCGCAGAACAGCCTGGTGCAGTATGTCACGGAGCACGCGGACGGGGAGAATACCCCGAAGATCTGCGAGCAGCTCTATGACCTGGCAGCGCTGTCCCACGGCTCTCTCACACCGGAGAGAATGACAAAGTTCATCGCCAGAAGCAACGAGATTATGGCGCTTCTGACAAAGTAACGACGAGTTTACGGCACTTCTGACAAAGTAACCCGGGTTTCCCGCAGCACGGGACCCGGGGGTTACGGGAAAGGAGAACCTATGAGTTTTGAGTCTATGAACCAGAATGGAATGAATCAGTATTACGACAATACCTGGCAGGCACAGGAGTCGCTCGGAGAATACACCGCAAAAACCTACATGTGGATGTTTCTGGGACTGCTGCTGACCTTCGGCATCGGCTTCTCCGGATACGCGACGGGGGCGGTGCTCTACGCATTTCAGAGTCCCTGGGCCATCCCGGTTCTGACGGGGGTGGAGCTCATCACGGTTCTGGTGCTCAGCTGGAAGATCAACACCCTTTCCGTCGGGATGGCGCGGTTCCTGTTCCTGTTTTACTCCGCGCTGAACGGTATCGTATTCTCCATATACTTCCTGATGTTCGGCGTGGCTGACATGATGTTCATCTTTGCCGCAACCGCCCTGTTCTTCGGAACCATGGCCATCGCAGCAAAAGTATTCAACATCGATGTGAGCGGCCTTCGGCCCCTGATGATCGGCGGACTTATCCTTCTGGTTATCTTCGGCATCGCCTCCATGTTCATTCACCTGGGCGCCTTTGAAGTCATTCTCTGCTACGCGGGCATCATCATCTTCCTGCTGTTTACAGCTTACGACACGAGAAAAGTCAGCGCGCTGTACCAGTACTACAGCCGCGACCCGGAGATGCTGGCCAAATCCTCCATCATCTCGGCGCTGCAGCTCTATCTGGACTTCGTGAACCTCTTCCTGTATATCCTGCGGCTCATGAACAGCAGAAGGAACTGAAGCCACTGAACCGACGGCATGAACCGACGGGAGAGAAAAAATATTTCCAAAAATGAATAAATAGTATATAATGTTCGCGACAGCACACCGCCGTGCGCGAATGGAAAAAAAGTCAGACACGGGGCTTGCACCAGTGTCTGACTTTTTTGTAATGAGCATAGGGCGGTCTACAAAGTACTAAGCTCGCCTTCGGCTCGCTAAGTGCTTTGCATGGCTCGCACGTAAGCGGCCAGAGAACGGCCGCTAAGTGCTCATGCCAAAGCCCGCGGGCGAGTGCCCGCAGGGCACGAGCGGAGCACGGCGGTCCGCCGTGCGCGAGCATAGGGCGGTTTATTATACAAAAAGGATGGGGAACGGATGGATTACGAAAAGGTCAATATTCCGGAAATATTTGGTTCTATGGTATTCAATGATAATGCGATGCGCGACCACCTGCCCAAGGCCATCTATAAGAAGCTCCGGCAGATCATTGACGAGGGCCGGGAGATGGATCCGTCCATCGCGGACGATGTGGCGCACGCCATGAAGGACTGGGCCATCGACCACGGGGCAACGCACTATTCCCACTGGTTCCAGCCGCTGAACGGCGTCACCGCCGAGAAGCATGATTCCTTTATCTCTGTTCCGGATCATCACGATCACGTGATTATGGAGTTTTCGGGCAAGGAGCTGGTCCGGGGAGAACCGGATGCGTCGTCATTTCCGTCAGGAGGACTCCGCTCCACCTTTGAGGCCCGCGGATATACCACATGGGACTGCACCTCTCCGGCATTTCTGCGCCGGGAGACCACGGGCGTGACGCTCTATATCCCCACGGCCTTCTGCTCCTACACCGGCGAGGCCCTGGACCAGAAGACACCGCTTCTCAGGTCCATGCAGGCGATCAATACCCAGGCGCTCCGGATTCTCCGGCTGTTCGGAAACACCACTTCAAAAAGAGTAATTCCCCAGGTGGGACCGGAGCAGGAGTATTTCCTGATCGACAAGGAAAAATATCTGCAGCGCAAAGACCTGATGTACACGGGACGCACCCTGTTCGGCGCCATGCCGCCCAAGGGGCAGGAGATGGATGACCATTACTTCGGCGCTATCCGCCCGAGAGTCGGCGCCTTCATGAAGGAGCTGAATGAGCGCCTCTGGAAGCTGGGCGTTCCGTCAAAGACACAGCACAACGAGGTGGCTCCTGCACAGCACGAGCTGGCGCAGATATATGAGGAGGCCAATATCGCCTGCGACCATAACCAGATGGTGATGGAGGCCATGAAGCGGACCGCGGCCAACCAGGGCCTCACCTGCCTTCTGGCAGAGAAGCCCTTCGCGGGAATCAACGGCTCTGGCAAGCACAATAACTGGTCGCTGGCCACGGATGACGGCATCAATATGACGGATCCGGGAAAGACACCCCACGAGAATATCCAGTTTCTGCTGGTGCTGGGCTGCATCCTGAAAGCGGTGGACGAGCATGCCGGTCTTCTCCGGCAGTCCGCGGCGGTACCGGGCAATGACCACCGTCTCGGCGCGGCGGAGGCGCCGCCGGCCATTATCTCCGTCTTCCTGGGCGAGCAGCTGGAGGATGTCATCCATCAGCTGATTGACACCGGCGCCGCGGCCCATTCCAAGCCGGGCGGCGTGCTGAAAACCGGCGTCAACACCATGGTGGAGGTGGCCAAGGACGCCACGGACCGCAACAGAACCTCTCCCTTTGCCTTTACGGGCAATAAGTTCGAGTTCCGTATGGTAGGCTCGTCGGCTTCTATCTCCAATGCCAACGTGGTTCTGAACACCATCGCAGCGGAAGCCTTCCGCGATGTGGCCGATGAACTGGAGAAGGCGGAGGACTTCTCCCTGGCAGTCCATGACATGATCAAGAAGCTCTTTACCGACCACCAGAGAGTTATCTTCAGTGGCAACGGATATTCCGCGGAATGGGTGAAAGAAGCGGAGAGAAGAGGACTTCCCCACTATCGTTCCAGTATCGAATCGGTGGTTGAGCTCACCAGCGAATCTTCCATAAAGATGTTCCGGGATTTCGGCGTGTATACCAAATCCGAGCTGGAGTCCCGCGCCGAGATCGAATACGAGACCTACGCCAAGACCATCAATATCGAGGCGAAGGCCATGCTGAACATCGCCGGAAAGCAGATCATTCCGGCAGTGGTGAAATACACCACAAGGCTTGCGGAATCCATCAACGCGGTTCGGACCGCCT
>JAGBNL010000067.1 GCA_017634415.1 Clostridium sp. | reverse complement strand
TCAAGTGCTCTACCGACTGAGCTAATACCCCATAAAAAACTGGGCTAGTTGGATTCGGACCAACGCTGCAGGAGTCAAAGTCCTGTGCCTTAACCGCTTGGCTATAGCCCATCACCAATTTCCCAGATTAAAGGAAAGGGTGGATAGTGGGACTCGAACCCACGATCTCCAGATCCACAATCTGGCGCGTTAACCAACTACGCCATACCCACCACATTATGAAATTGTGCTGCGGACGAATCGCCCGCGCATGATCCTGCGGGGATTCGAACCCCGGACACACGGCTTAGAAGGCCGTTGCTCTATCCAGCTGAGCTACAGAATCCCAACTGCTAACCGAACAGCAAAGCAAGTATATCCCATGAACCATCGTATGTCAAGCGGTTTTTTTATTTTTCCAGATAACTGATGGTATAGTGGGCTTCTCCCTCCCGGTCAATCTCAATCTGCATATAGCTCGGGCGCCGCCCCTCCTGTCTGGGATAGGACAGACTTCCCGGATTCAGAAGAACGATGCCGTTCTCTTCCGCCAGCATCGGCTTGTGGGTGTGTCCGAACATGGCCATCTGCACCCCGCGGTATTCCGCCTCCTCCAGAAGCCGCTCCGGCCCCACGGAGACGCCGTAGTAATGGCCGTGGGTGAGAAGGGCCCGGTACCTGCCGATCATCACTTCCTCCTCCCTGGGCAGGGCGGAAAAGAAGTCATTGTTTCCCTGGACGATGTGAATCTCACAGGCGGGATTCTGGTCCAGACACCATCTTCGGATGCGGTCCTCACTTCCTTCCGCGTCTCCTAAGTGAATCAGCATGTCGAAGGGCTTTGTCCTGGCGATGACTTCCTGGAGATTCGTATCTTTTCTGTGTGTATCGCTAACGATGAGTACCTTCAACGGCGAAACTCCTCCAATCTGTTCTTCAGGATCTCCCGCATGGCCCGAAGGGCCTTTCCCCGGTGGCTGATGGCATTCTTCTCTTCCTCGGAAAGCTCCGCGGAGGTTTTGCCCAGCTCCGGCAGATACAGAATCGGGTCATATCCGAATCCGTTCTCTCCCGCAGGGGCATCGGCGATGATACCCTCATATGTCGCTTCCGCGTGCTCCACAGTTCCGTCCGGAAGAACGGCCGCGATATTGCAGACAAAGCGGGCGCTGCGGTCCCTGTCGCCGGTTTCATTGACCCGCTCAATCAGGACCTGGTTGCGCTCGGAATAGGGATGTCCCTCCATGTATCTGGCGGAATAGATGCCCGGCTCGCCGCCCAGGCAGTCAATCACCAGGCCGGAGTCATCGGCGAGGACAATATCACCTGTCTTCTCCCAGACAGTTCTTGCCTTGATCTCCGCGTTTTCTCCGAAGGTTTTCCCATCCTCCACGATATCGCCGTCAAATCCGGCTTCTTTCATGCTGAGGATGTCGTGCCCCAGATCCCCGAGAATCTCCCGGATCTCCCGGAGCTTGTCCCGGTTGCCCGTGGCAAATATAATCTTATGCTTCATCTGCTTTCTCCTGTCTTCCTCTCCGCGGCGGCTTCGGCCCCATGAACTGGTAGAAATAGGTTTTCATCATGCCGTTGTAGATCTTCCGGTTCTTGTCCGCTTTTCTTCCGATATACCGCTCCGCCTCTTCCCAGGCGGTGATGACGTACATGGACCAGGCATCCAGCGCCTTATAGCGCTCTCCCAGGGTCCGGTACAGCTCCGGAAGATTCTTCTTCTCCTCGAGACGCTCTCCGTAGGGCGGATTGGTGATGATGAAGCCGTATTTCTTCGGATGGCTGAGGTTCGCCACCGGCCGCTGCTGGAAGTGAATCAGGTGGTCCACTCCGGCCCGCTGGGCGTTCTCCCTGGCCACCTTAACGATATCCGGATCGATATCGTAGCCCTGAATATCGGTCTCCACGTCGTCATGCACCTGGTTCTGGGCCTCGTCGACGGCTTCATACCAGCATTTCTTCGGAATCAGATTGGTCCAGGTCTCCGCCGTGAAGGACCGGTTCATGCCCGGGGCTATCCCTGCGGCGATCATGGCAGCCTCGATGACGAAGGTGCCGCTGCCGCAGAAGGGGTCCACCAGAATCCGGTCAGGCTTCCAGGGGGTGAGGAGGATCAGAGCTGCCGCCAATGTCTCCGTGATCGGCGCCGCGCCCTGCATGATGCGGTATCCCCGCTTGTGCAGGGAGTCGCCGCTGGTGTCCAGGCAGACCGTCACCCGGTCTTTATAGAAAAATACCCGCAGCGGATATTCGGCTCCCGTCTCCGGCATGCGATCCATGTCGAATTCTTCCTGCATGTGATTCGCCAGGGCCTTCTTCATAATCCGCTGGATGTCCGAGGGAGAAAACAGCTTGCTGTTGATGGAGGAGGCTTTCTTCACCCAGCACTTTGCGTCCTTCGGAAGATAATCCTCCCAGGGGATGGCTTTTGTCTCCTCGAACAGCTCGTCGAAGGTCCGGGCCTCAAAATCACCCACCTTCAGAAGGACCCGTTCCGCCGTGCGGAGGAAAATATTCGCCCGGCAGATGGCCTTTGCGTCCCCGCGGAAGGTCACTCTCCCGTTCTCCACCTCCGAGACCTCGTATCCCAGATCCTGTATTTCCCGTTTCAGCACGGCCTCCAGTCCGAAATGACAGGGCGCCATCAGTTCATATAAAGCCAAAATCCTTCTCCCCTCAGTTTATTCTCTGTGGTCTCTTTGTTCATCCGGAACTGTTTTCCGGATTTTCGGAAATATATTATACGGATTATTCCCCGCTGTCAAGAAAAAGGATGGGGGCGGCCGCCTGCCATCCGACACGAAACGGGCATCTCGCGGCACAGCCGCCTGCAGGCCTTATCACGCAAAAACTGCTGCGGATGGCCGCAGCAGTTTCTCTGTCTATGTGTATCAGGAGGCTTCCCCCAGAACACTTATGATTTTTACCGGTGCCCGGTAATTCCAGTCAGACACCTTGATGCCGTTTCTCTCATTGGAAGCGTGCACCACCTTGCCGTCTCCGATGTACATGGCCACATGGCCGATACGGCCGCCTCTGGTATAGAACAGCAGGTCTCCCGGCTGCATCTGGTCCGCGGTGATTGCCACGCCCTGGTTGGCCTGGCTTGCAGAGGAACGCTCCATGTACACGCCTGCGGTGTTCGCCAGGACATAGCGCATGAAACCGGAGCAGTCCACGCCGGTGTGCGGGTCATTGCCGCCGTACACATAGCGTCCCACGCCCACAAAGGACAGGGCATAGTTCACAACCTCCTGCCGGAGATCAGAGGTCTCCTCCGCGCTCTTCTCCTCCGCGGCTTCCTTCGCCGCATCAGATGCCTTCGCCACCTCACCGGTGCTGTGGAGGGAAACTGTGCCGTCCGGCTTCACATAGCCGTCGCTCCCGCCGATCTCAATCTTTACCCAGCCGTTGTCGGACTTTCCGGTAACCTTATAGGAATCACCCGCATCCGCCTCCGCGACCACCATGGCGTTGTCGGCATCCTGGGAATAAATGCTGGTATTGTTCTCCTCCACAACAGCAAACACGCCGTTCTCTGCCGTGCTCTGGGCCTCAGTGCTCTGCGCTTCGGCGCTCTGTCCGGCATTCTCAGCCGCAGCAGCGGCCTGCACTGCATCCTCTGCCGGAGCGGTTTCCGCCATGCTCTCCGCAGCAGCCTCCGCCGGGGCCGCCCAGGCCACAGCCGGACCATTCACAAGCAGTGCAGAACAGATACCAATCACGCCGAAAACTCTATATAAGTTAAATTTCATTCACAAATACCCCTCAAATGTTACACAAATGTTAAATCATGTTACAAGGGTATTATACCGACCTCCGTATCCTGTGTCAAGTTGTTCACGAAATCTTAATAAATCAGCACATCCGATATGTACGGAAAAAGCTGACCGGGAAGCTTGCTTACCGATCAGCTCTTTGCGTACATATCGGGGTGGACAGGGTGCGCAGCACCCCTGTCCGCCCAGAACGAGGATTGCGTAAGCAATCCGAGTGCGGGGGGGCTGATTTTCTCACTTCTTCTCCACATCAAACCAGAATTTCACGCCGCCCTCGCAGTTCTCGGCGCCGTATTTCCTGTGATGGGCGTCCATGACGGCCTTCACGATGGAGAGTCCGATGCCGCTGCCGCCGTAGGCCCGGGTTCTCGCCTTGTCCACCTTGTAGAACTTCTGCCACAGCTTGTCCAGATCCTCTTCCGGGATGTGCTTTCCGCTGTTGTAGACCGTCACGCGCACGGCGTCCGCATCCTCCGATTCCCCGATGGAGATGGAGATTCTCCTGTCGCCCCCGGCGTGGTTGATGGCATTGTTCAGGTAATTGGTCACGACCTCCTCGATGCGGAACTCATCCGCCCATACCTGGATATCCTCGGGACAGTCGAACTCCACCGTCAGATCCTTTTCCCTGAGGACGATGCCGGATTTGGCGATGACGCCGCGGATCAGCTCCGGAAGGCTGAAGGCCGTGATTTCCCCGGATCCCTCTCCGAATTCCAGCGCACTTAAGGAGAGCAGCTGCCGTACCATGGTATTCATCTTCCTGGCCTCATCCACGATGACGCTGCAGTAGTAATCCCTGTTTTCCGGATCCTCCGCCATGCCCTCGGACAGTCCTTCCGCATAGCCCTGGATCAGGGCGATGGGCGTCTTCAGCTCGTGGGAGACATCGGCGATGAATTCCTTGCGCATCTCGTCAATCTTGACCTTCTCCTCGATATCCTTCTGCAGCTGATCATTTGCCAGGCGGAGCTCTCCTATCGCCTGATTCAGGCGGTCCGACAGCGTATTCATGCTGTTGCCCAGGGTCTCTATCTCCGTCGCCGCATGCCCCGAAGACTGATACTTCGCCTCAAAGTCGAGGCGGGACATCCGCTCCGACAGGCGGGAAAGCTCATTGACGGGCTTTGTGACATATTTGGTAATGAGATATACAATCACTGCTCCGATGGCGGCCGCGATCAGGCCCACATACATCAGGAAACGGTTTGAGATAAGTACCGCCTCGCGGATACTTTCCATGGGAACCGACATGATGAAAACGGTGCCATTGTCCCGGAAATACCCCCAGCTCTCAAGGAAGGTCTGCCGCCCCCTCTTGTCCATCGACTTCTGAATCCGGTAATTATCGGTCTCCAGAAGGGTTTCCAGCTGCGGCGGGTACTGACCCAGAATATAGCGCTGCACCCGCTCCTGGAGCATGCGCGCATCCGTGGTGGAGGAGACCAGCGTCTCTCCCCGCATGCTGTCATAGATGAGCACGGTGATGTTGGAGGTATCTCTGAGCTGCTGGACCGTCTCCGCCAGCTCTTCATCATTCGTGATGCCGGTGGCGCCGGCACCTTCTGACAGAGAATTTCCCGCGTCTGTGCCGGCTGTATTTCCCTCTGTCTCTGTTCCGGCACTGCCTTCCGTCCCGCTGCCGGAGGAAGCATCTCCGCTTTCCCCTGCCCGCTGCTGTGCCTTCCTGACCGCTTTGTCGATCCTCTCGTAGGCATCCTGCAGCAGGGAAACCTTATAATTCTGATAATAGTTCTCCAGGAACCGGTCATTGACCGCCCAGACGCCCGCCACAAAGAGCAGGATGACGCCGATAAAGGTTACGGTCAGCCGGAACCGCAGAGAGTTCAGCTTCTTTCCCATCACTCCGCCTTTTCCTCATGGGCCGGCTCAAACTTGTAGCCCATACCCCACACGGTCTTGATGTAATCGCCTTTCTCGCCCAGCTTGCTTCTGAGCTTTTTCACATGGGTGTCAATGGTTCTTGCATCGCCGAAGTAATCGTAATTCCATACATTGTTCAGGATCTTCTCCCGGGACAGGGCGATGCCCTGGTTCTCCGCGAAATATGTCATGAGCTCAAATTCCTTGAAGCTCAGCTCCACCGGCTTTCCGTCCACGCTGACCTGGTGGGCGGACTTGTCGATGGAGATGCCTCCCACGTTCAGCACGTCGGTCTGGGTATTTCCGCTTCTGCGAAGCAGCGCCTCCACCCGGGCCACCAGGATCTTCGGGCTGAAGGGTTTGGAGATATACTCATCAACGCCCAGCTCAAATCCCTGCAGCTCGTCGCTCTCCTCGCCCCGGGCCGTCAGCATGATGACCGGCACCCGGCTGTACTGGCGGACGGTCTTCAGGACCTCCCATCCGTTCATCTTCGGCATCATCACATCCAGGATGATCAGCGCGATATCCTTCTGGGCAAAGAAGATCTCCGTGGCCTCCTCTCCGTCGCCGGCTTCCACCACGAGGAATCCCTTGATGGACAGGAAATCCTTCACCAGCTTGCGCATGCGCGCCTCATCGTCAACTACCAGTATTTTCAGTGCATCCATATCTTCAACCTCTGTTCTGCCGCTCTGTATTGGCTGTCTGTTCATGGTCTGTTTATGGTTTCCCCGGGCTTCCAAAACCCGCATTACCCACAGTTTAGCAGACCCTCCCGGGTTTTTCCATCCTGTTCACAGAAGATTCATGATTAATCCTGTTGTAATCCGATACAGACAAAGAGGCCGCCGCACATATGACACAGTGCGGCAGCCTCCGGCTGTTCTGTCAGGTTCCGCCCGCGGAACCCGGAAAACAATGAATCCTCTGTTCTGTCCCCTTCCGGGATTATGCCTGAGATTCGGGCTTCATCTTCGGAAGCTCGGATGTGCAGTTCGGGCATCTGGTTGCTTCGATGTTGATCTCGGAGCAGCAGAACGGGCATACCTTGGTGGTCGGTGCCTCCGGAGCTGCTTCCTCCTCCGGCTTCTTCGCCTTGTCTCTCATGCCGTTGATGGCCTTGACCAGGCAGAAGATCACGAATGCCATGATCAGGAAGTTGATCACTGCGGTGATGAACTTGCCGTATGCCAGCTGTGCGCCGCCCAGGTCGAGAACCAGCTCGTCAAAGTTCGCGCCGCCGAAGATTCCCAGAATCGGGGAAATGATATCCTCGGTAAGGGATGTGACGATCGCGCCGAAGGCGCCGCCGATGATAACGCCGACTGCCATATCCATGACGTTGCCGCGAAGCACAAATGCTTTAAACTCCTCTACAAAACCTTTCTTGTCTGCCATAATATTTTACCCCTTTTATGCTATGTTTGCCGGGACAGCGCCGCTGTCCCGGAAGTTACCTTAATTCCCGCTCCGCGGGCCCCCGCGGTTCAGGGGTACATCGAAGGTGTACAAACTTTGTTTATGCCTCCGGATTCTCCTTCGGCTTCAGCTGAATTCCCAGCTCATCCAGCTGCTTCACGTCTACCTCGGAGGGGGCCTCCATCATCAGGCAGGAAGCATCCTTGACCTTCGGGAAGGCGATGACGTCGCGGATGGAATCGGCTCCCAGCATCAGCATGACCACACGGTCGAGACCGTAGGCCAGGCCTGCGTGGGGCGGAACACCGTACTTGAAGGCATTCAGCAGGAATCCGAACTGGGACTCTGCCTTCTCCGGCGTAAAGCCCAGAA
Organism: Clostridium sp.; assembly: GCA_017634415.1. Taxonomy (GTDB): domain Bacteria; phylum Bacillota; class Clostridia; order Lachnospirales; family Lachnospiraceae; genus Clostridium_R. The sequence continues at coordinate 7,581 of JAGBNL010000067.1, read as the reverse complement.
CCTCCAGCATCTTGCTCTGAATGTCGGACTGGTGGATACGGACAGAGCCGCCGCCGATCTCGTTGCCGTTCAGCGTGATATCGTAGGCCTTCGCCCGGACAGCGCCGGGGTCGGAGTCGATAAGGTGCCAGTCCTCCTCCATGGGCATGGTGAAGGGATGATGCATGGCCACAAAGCGCTCTTCCTCATCGGACCACTCGAACAGCGGGAACTCGGTAACCCACAGGAACCGGAATTCATCCTTCTTCAGCAGATCCATCTGCCGCGCCAGCTCAAGACGAAGCGCTCCCAGAACGGAGAACACGATCTTGTCCCGGTCCGCCGCAAAGAGCAGCAGGTCGCCCGGCTTGCCGTCCATGGCCGCAACCAGCGCCTGTGTCTCCTCTTCCGTCATGAACTTTGCGAAGGAGGATTTGATGCTTCCGTCCTCTTTCACGGCCATCCATGCCAGACCCTTTGCGCCGTAGCCCTTCGCAAATTCCACGAGAGCGTCGATCTTCTTTCTCGGCATGTCTCCCTGTCCCTCGGCGTTGATGCCGCGGACAGAACCGCCGTTTTCCAGAGCGCCCTTGAATACGGCGAATTCGGAATTCTTCACCACCTCGGAAACATTGTGAAGCTCCATGCCGAACCGGAGATCCGGCTTATCGGAACCAAAGCGCTCCATGCACTCTTTCCAGGTCATTCTCTGGATGGGCGTCTGGATATCCAGTCCCAGAACCTCCTTGAAGAGGGTCTTCAGGAACCGCTCATTCACTTCGATGACATCATCCACATCGACGAAGGAGAGCTCCATGTCGATCTGGGTAAACTCCGGCTGACGGTCCGCTCTCAGGTCCTCGTCCCTGTAGCAGCGGGCCAGCTGGAAATAGCGGTCATAGCCGGCCACCATCAGCAGCTGCTTAAGGAGCTGCGGAGACTGGGGCAGCGCGTAGAACTCGCCGGGATATGTCCGGCTGGGAACCAGATAGTCTCTCGCCCCCTCCGGCGTGGACTTGATGAGGGTGGGCGTCTCCACCTCCAGGAAACCGTTATCCGCAAAGAAACGTCTGGTTACCTGGGCAATCTTCGATCTGACCATAAGATTTCTCTGCAGGTCCGGTCTGCGCAGGTCAAGATAGCGGTACTTGAACCGCAGGTCTTCCTTGGTCTTGGAGTTCTCCTCGATGGGGAAGGGCGGAACCTCGGATTCCGCCAGAATCCGCAGGGTCTTTGCGCGCACCTCAATCTTACCCGTGGCAAGCTTCTCATTCACTGCGCCGGAGCGGGCCTCCACCCGTCCCTCTACCGCGATGACAAACTCGCTGCGGAGCTTCGCGGCCTTCTCGAAATACTCTGTTCCGCAGTCGGCCTCTTCAAAAATGATCTGGAGAATACCGGAACGGTCCCTCAGATCCGTAAATATAATTCCGCCTTTGTTTCTGCTTTTCTGCACCCATCCCATGACGGTGACATTTTCCCCGATGTTCGCTTCCGCAAGCTCGGCACAGCGATGGGAACGGTGCAGTCCGGCCATTGATTCTGCCATAACTGATGTGCTCCTGTTAAATATATTCGTGTATCTGTCCGGCACCCTGAAGTCAGAATGCCGGACAGTTACATGTCTCTCTTATCCGCGGTTTGCGTAGAATTCCACAAACTCTTCCACGCCGGTATCCGCCAGCTGTTCCTTCTGGAACTTCTTGTTCTTCTGCATCATGGCCACTGCCACGCATACGCCCTCGTTGCGCTCCGCCTCAGCCTTCTTGAGCATGGCGCGGAATTCTGCCGGGGTCAGGCCCTTCTCATAGAGATATGCCTTCTTGCCCACCTTGCGCGGAACCTTGAAGCCTGCCTCCATGAGGATGGTGATGATACGCTCGAATCCGATGGACATGCCGCAGGCCGGGGTGTCCTGGCCCGTGAACTTGCCTACCAGCTTGTCGTAGCGGCCGCCGCCTGCCACGGAACCGCCGAATCCCTCCAGGGAAATCTCGAAGATGGTTCCGGTATAGTATCCCATACCTCTTACCAGAGTCGGGTCAAACTCCAGATCAAAGTTAATGGTGGAAACCTCCTGAATGGCCTCCATGATCTCCGCCAGGTTCTCCGCCTTCTTCGGATCCATCACCGAAGAAATCTTCTCGCCCAGCGCACGGACATCATCCGGTCCCTTGCCCAGGGTCTGCAGAAGCTCGCAGTAGCGGTTGGTGGCATCCTTGTCATAGCCGTACTCGATAAGCTCTGCTCTTACGCCCTCAAGGCCGATCTTGTCCATCTTGTCCAGGGTAATGAAAACGTCCAGCGCCTTGTCCTCCGGGAAGCCGGAGAAATCGGTCATGCCCTTCAGGATAGCGCGGTCATTCATGCGGACGGTCAGCTTGTTGTCCGGCATAATCCGGCGGATGGCCTTGCTGATGGCGAGAATGGTCTCGATCTCTGTCTGGTTGGTGGGATCGCCGAGAACATCGATATCGCACTGTACGAACTGTCTGAAACGACCCTTCTGCGGACGGTCAGCACGCCATACCGGGCCGGTCTGCAGTGCCTTGAAGGGGGTCAGCAGGTTAGCCTGGTTGTTGGAATAATATCTGCACAGCGGAACGGTCAGATCATAACGAAGACCGGAATCCACCAGCTCGTCCAGATTGCCGCTCTCAAAGGCTGCGCCGAGCTTGTCGCCTCTCTTCAGAATCTTGAAGATAAGCTTCTCATTATCGCCGCCCTGCTTGCTGGTCAGGTTCTCGATATGCTCCACGCAGGGGGTCTCGATGGTATTATATCCATACTCGCGGTAGGTTTCCTTGATAATATTCATGACATAGTCACGAATCTCCATTTCGGCCGGCAGAACGTCCTTCATTCCGGTAGTCGGTTTCTTGTTCATCGCCATAGTATGTCCTCCTTCAAAATTGTACCTTTTCAGTATTTTAAGCAGATCCTGCTGTTTTTTCAAGTTATTTTGTATAATTTCAGAGTCCCGCGCTTATCCGTCAGGTCAGAAGCACCATCAGCACCGGCACGGTCAGGAATATGCCCAGTGTCGACAGGACTGCACCGGAAGCCGAATACTCCTCATCCGCGCCGTAGGCGCCGGCCATGACCGTGATCTGCGTCACCACCGGAAGCGCCGCTTCCACGATAAACACATTCCGGCACAGGCCTTCCACGCCGAATACCCTGCATACGGCAAAGCAGATGACGGGCGCAATCAGAAGGCGGATAATCAGCATCGCCGGAATCCCCCGCTCCATGCGGATGTTCCGGATGCCGATCTCATAGACCACAAATCCGCAGTACATCAGGGCCAGAGGCGTCACCGTACTGCTCATGTACTTTGCAAAGCTCATGAACAGGGCCGGCGGCCGCACCTCCAGAAACAGCATGGCCATGGCGGCGATGATGCCGAGAATCGGCGGTTTCGCCGCCAGATCCTTCACAAAGCCCGCCACAGTGTGTTCCGCCCGGTTTTCCGTCCCGGAGGACTCCACCAGGAGAACGGCCACGGTCTGGGTAAATACGGTGCTTCCCATATAGTAGAGCATCACGTAGGGGACAGACACATCTCCGAACAGTTGGGTAGACATCGGAAGGCCGATGAACATGGTGTTGGAGATAAATGCCATCGCCACGAATACGCCGAACCGGTTCTTCGGGAGCCGGAGGAGCTTCGCTGCAAGAATGCTCAGCACAAGACTTATTAAGATCGTTATGACGGGCACCGCCAGCATCCGTCCCATCCCGGAGATATCGCTCCTGTCCAGGTTGTTCAGAACCCCGGTGATGCAGTTCAGGGGGACGGCAATATTGACCACAAAACGGCTGACAAACTTTTTGTCAGAATCCTTCATCCACCCCAGGCGTCCCAGCAGGTATCCCACCGCCATCATGGAAAATATGAGAAATACGGCAGATACCGCGTTTAAAAAATCAGTCATTTCTAAAATACCAGTGTATCAATCCGCATCAGGAGATCCTCCAGATGCATTCTGCAGTTTTCTATGATAAGCCTGCCCTTTTCCGTATTCAGGCCGTCCCGGCGGATGGTCCTGCGCATGAGGCGGGTATATCCGATCACCGCCGCCTTTTCGCTCACTTCACGGATACGGTTCTCATCCTCCGTGTCCAGATAGCACCGCAGGGACTTGTCCCATATCTCTCCCGCCGTCTCATAGGAGAACCCGAGGAACTTCCGGCTGTTTTCATGATCCGTCTCGCTGAAGGCCCGGTAGGCATTGAACATGCTGGCAAATTCAAAGATCGGGTGCCCGTAGCTCAGGGTATCCATGTCGATCAGGATCGTCTCCCCGTTCTGGTACATAACGTTCTTGAGATGATAATCCCCGTGTATCAGGAGATGTATCTCCGGAACCGCCTCCACAAGGCTTATCAGCTTCTCATAGTACTTCGGTTCCAGATAATCCTTAAGAAAAAGAGCCCACTTGACGGCAACCTGCTTCATATCATCCATGGTGCCGGGCTTTACTTCCGTTTTGTGAATCTGCCGGAGGAGTTCTATGCTCAGCCGGACCACTTCATCCAGGCTTTTTTTCCCTGATATCATGAGCTCCGCGAGGCTCTTCGCGTTCAGAAGCTCATAGACGGCGCCGTAGCTATCGCCCAGCCGCACCACATCGTAGGGTATCGCAGTGGGAATGCCCAGAACAAAGGCCGTTCTCGCCTTTTCCCGTTCTCTCTGGATTTCGGGAAGGGCATCCTCGCTGAAATACTCTTTCACGATCGTTTCCCGGTCCAGCCGGTACACTCTCCCGTTGGCGCCCTGTCCGATAACCTCGCAGCCCTCCAGCGACACTCTTCTGTATGCCTTTCGAATCTTCATCATCTCCGTAAATCCGGTCATCTCAAAGATTTCATAGATGTCATTCCGGACATTGATGATCTCCGTATCCGGAACAGCCTTCCTAAGCCGCAGGAGAACCCTGAGTCCTGCGCTGGAGATGTAGGAAAGATTCTCCGCATCGATGACGATATGGTCCGCGCCGGCTTTCTCCCGGATAGCGGTTATCTCTTTTTCTGTCTCCACCGCATTCGCTGAATCAATACGGCCCTCCAGATACAGGCACAGCTCATCTCCGATTATTGTACTATTCATGGCACTATACCCTTTCTTTGCCCGCCCCGTGGTTCACATGTTTTTCCGGATGGTCAGTATATTCTTTCCGTCATCCCGCCGGTATTCCATGCCGTCCATCGTCTTTTTGACCAGGAAAATGCCCAGGCCGCCGATACTTCTTTTCTCTGCGGGCAGAGTGACATCCGGGTCTTTTGCCTTCAGCGGATCGAACGGAATCCCGTGGTCAATAAAAGTAAGCACCAGCTGTTTCCCGCCATGTTCAAAATCCAGCTTCACGGTGACGTCGCCTTGTTTTCCGTCATAAGCGTAACTGGCAATATTGACGAGTATCTCATCTATCGCCACAGATACCTGCATGATGGCTTTCATCGGGAATCCGGCTTCCTCCATCTCTTCCTCGACAAATTCCGTCACCTTTCCAATATTCTTTTTTGCGGCTTCCAGATGCATCTTTTTCATCGTCATACCCCACGATTTACATTTTTAAAACCAGTTCATTCAGCTCGCCGGCCCGCCGTGCCTCCACCACCAGCTCCAGCTGAAGCATGGCCTGATCCACTGCGGCAGTCACGAAGCCGAACAGGATATCCGCCGCGACGGCTCCTGTGAGGGCCGCGTCCGGAATCCCCAGCGTGTGGAACATCGCCGCATAGGCCAGAAGATCCACGCCGGGCAGCGGCGGTCCCGCCGCCTGCAGGACAACTGCCATGAATACCGCCCGGATATACCATTCGGCGGTCACTGTCAAATGATAGTATTCTGCGGCATGCAGGGTGTATATCAGCAGTGCCACTGTCCCTGCGGGCATAAAGGTTACCAGCCCGATGGGAAGTCCGAAATCCGTCAGTTTCTTCGGGATTCCCAGTCTCTTCCGGCAGCAGAGTTCATTTGCACCGTAGGCTTCATTCACAGAGCCGGTAAGCAGTGCAATCCAGAAGGAAGCCCTGATTTTCTTCCAGAGACGCAACGGCGCCATACCCACCGTGCCGCCCACAAGAAGCAGCTCCGCGAACAGCATGACCGCACTGAGCGCCGTATAGGCCAGAAGAGGCTTCCAGACGGAGAGTACCTCCCACACAGAATTCGTGCCGATGCCTGCGACAAGAAGAACCGTGATAAACCAGGGACTGAATGAACTGATCCAGTCCGCCAGCAGAAGTCCCACGGAATCCGCCTGCTCGATCACCCTCACCACCAGGCTCGAACCGCTTCCTGCCATCAGAAGCGCATTTCCTGTCACCAGCGCGATAAAAATAATCGCCGGCGAATCCCCGTTCACAAAAGGCGTGATGATATCATTCGGCACAATGCCGAACACCATCTCCATCATATCGGAGAAGGTCTTGATCCTCATCTGCTCCTCAAAGTTGTCTATTCGGAAATAGGGTATAAACAGCAGGATCCACAGGCTTACCACCGTAATGACGGAACTCATGATGAGAAAACGCCGGATCAGTCTGAATCCGCTTTTTCTCTCCGAAACCAGGGTGCCTACGCTGAGAATGGCGGAGATTACGGTCAGGAAGATGATCGGCCCGGCTGCGGCATTCAGCATCCGGTAAAACATCTCTTCCACCGGATGAAGCAGAATCAGCAGGTTCTCGAGCTGTTCCTTCGTCAGAATCAGCTGCAGATATGCTCCCCCCGCGATGCCGATAAACCCGGACAGAAGAAGCGCCACTGCCGGGTTGACGCGGATGCGTGAAAGCTTCAGATGTATGATATTATAGCCGTCGTGATAATTGAACCGGGGCGTGATTCCGATGCTGGAAAGCAGAGAATTGCTCCAGGTGTCCAGCTCACTCTCTGTCATATTGAGAGGGTTGCAGATTTCTCCCCGGAGGGCCAGAACGATCTCCGGCCGCGTCCAGTTTATGTTTGTGGAAAAGCGCACCTCGGCGCCTGTGCCGAAACGATCAAGCCACCGGAGAAGCACTTCCTCCATGGACAGCCTGATCCGGACAATATTCGCCCGCTCTGTACCCAGGGCGGTCAGAAAGCTTTCCACCTGTTCCGCAATTCCGTCAATCGTCTCCCCGTTCAACCGGTATGTCGTGGTTTCAGTCTGAATCGTCATGCCGCAGTCCCCCAGCTGCTCTTTCCGTGCCGCAAATGCCGTCTGAATTCAGGTCCTGTGGATTCGTCCCCCAAAGCAGGGATGCCCTTTTGCGCATCCCTGCGAAGCGTATTACTACAGCAGGGGAGAATGCCCCACTGTAGTTATTATACGTTCGAATCTCTCCCGGTGCAACAGATTGCTCCGGAAAGCCCCGCAAAATAACCTGTATTTTACAACTCTGCTCGCCCCACAGGGGCGAGAGCCCCGCGGCTCCCCGCGGTTCAAGGGTACGCCTCAAGGCGTACCTGCTTATTCAAGCATCCGGCCGATCTGCGCCTTCATATCCTCCGCCGCAGCCCGGGTATTCTCCCTGGCAAATATTCCGCTCACCACCGCCGCGCCGCAGATGCCTGTTCCCGCAAGTTCCATGACATTGTCCCGGGTAATG
>JAGBNL010000066.1 GCA_017634415.1 Clostridium sp. | reverse complement strand
GCGGAACCACCACCATGCGGCAGGACTGATAGAGAGATGCCAGCTCTTCGTCGCTGACAAAGCCCTTCACGATGATGCCCTTCTCCGGGTTGTGGAGGGCTTTGATCTCCTCCGTGGCCCGGGATCCCACGATGTAGAAGTTCACCGGAAGCTTCTCCCGGCTAGCCGGAAAAACCTCCTTCACAAACCAGAGCACCGCGTCCGCATTCGGCGGATGGGCGAAGCCGCCCACGAAGAGCAGGCCCTCCCTCTTCTCGAAGTCTTCGTTGATATGGTCAAGGAAGGTATCGTAGACATAGGCTGTGATGGCCTTCGCCGGGATGGTGTCATCCTCCGCGTGGATGGCGTCTATCTCCACCTGGGAGGGATAATAGGACATATCCACCTTGTGCATCAGGGAGAATTCCACCGATTTCCAGTACTCCGACTCCTGTCTGGCCTTCACGTCCCCGGAGAGCTCATACTCCCGGAACAGCCGCAGGAAATGGAGGTCGTGGCCGTAGAATATCATCTTAAGCCCGGTATGTTCCCTGATATAATCCACATATTTCGTGGCGATATGAGGCCGGTTCAGGTAGACTGCGGAGATTTCCTTCCAGTTCCTGTCAATCCAGTCCCAGATGCCCGACTCGTACTCGGCGCCGTAGATGACCTCGATGCCCATCTGCTGGAGAATGGTGGTGTAGGGCTCCTCGTGAAGGAGGTTGTCCCCCAGGAACTTCACCACATAGCCCTGGTGCAGGAACATCTTCAGATACTGGAAGGTGGTTTTGGAGCCTGCGTCTCTGTCCCAGGTGGGCACATAGTGGTCCACCACCAGGAGAATCTTCTTCCCCATGCTCCGCTCTCTCGCCCGGAAGGGATTGGGATTACCCGTGTTCTCGCACTGACGGGCGAATTCCCCGCTCCACTTCTCCCGGAGCTTTTCACTGTTCTCCACCTGATAGCGCTTGAGCCCCGTGCCGGTGACATCGGTGCCGTTGGAGACGCCCTCAAAGTGGATCACCTTCGACAGGGGCTGGTACACCACCCGGTACCCGTGTTTTCTGACTTCGAAGGCCAGATCCGAGTCCTCGCAGTAAGCCGGCGCATATCTGTCATCAAATCCGCCGATCTCCTCCCAGAGGCTTCTGCGGATGAGAATCGCCGCACCGGAGATATAGTCCACATCCTTCACATAGTTGTACTCTGCCTTGTCCGGGTCATCCAGCCTTCCGTAATTCCAGCCGGAGCCGTCGCTCCAGATGATGCCGCCGGCTTCCTGCAGCCGCCCGTCGGGATAGACCAGCTTTGAGCCGCACATGCCCACGCTGCTGTCCTTCTCCATCATGTCCACCAGGGAGGAGAGCCAGCCCTCCGTCACCTTGGTGTCATTGTTCAGGAACATGATGTAGGTGCCTCTGGCCGCCTTCGCGGCATTGTTGCAGTTCCTGAGGAAGCCCTGGTTGGTGCTGTTTCTGCAGATCACCAGGTTTTCCGCAAACTCGGAAAGATGCTCCGTGGCATCCTTCGACACATCGTCGGCGATGATCACCTCATAGCTCACATCCTTCGTGTGCTCCAGGATGGAGACCAGGCAGAGGTAAGTGTAATTTATCTGGTTGTAGCAGGGGATCACGATAGAGACCGCCGGATGCTCCGTCTTCGGAAAGTGCAGCTTTCCGTAGGTCCGGTAATCATCGCCGATCTCAAAATCACCCTTAATCAGGTTTTTCCCCTCCTCCGAGCGGTACATGGGGATGTACTTCGCCGGATGGAGCAGTGTATTCTTCGCGTAAGAGAGCTTCTTTCTCTTCGCGGTTCCCTTCGGATATGCCCGGTTGAAGGCCTCCCCCATCTTCCGGCGCACCTTGAAGACCGCCGCCTCGTGACGGTTCAGGTAGGCCAGGGTCTTCGCCATCTCCCCGTTCTCCCTGCGGAGGTCGCTTATCATCACATTCAGGTTGGACACATGGTTCTGGGTAAGCCTGTGGGTCTCCCGCTCCTTCCGAAGCTCCAGGTCCTTTCTGCGGAGAAGCTCCTGCACCTGGGAGAGCCTCTCCTTCGTGCGCTTAAGCTCCCCGTCCACGGACGCCAGGTCCCGCAGGCTCTTCGTCCGGACCATGTAGTCCTCCTGATAAGTGCGCTGATTCTCCCCGTGGACATATTCCTGGAAGCCCCGCTCCATCTTCTCATAGACACTGAGAACAGCGGGATCCCCCGTCACATATTCGGGAAAATGCCCGAGGAATTCTTCCTCTGTCATATCCCCGAGAATTCCCCGGAAGCGCCGGTACGCATACATGAGGGTGCGTCCCCGGACAAAGCCCGCCGGCACTGGGAAGAAAAAGACCCACTCGTAATCCAGGGCGCACATGCCCTCCGGCGTGAGGATAAAGTTCTCCAGAAGACCGTCGATATTCGAGACCCGGTAAGCCTCATCGGAGAGGGCCGCGATATCCTCCTCCGAAAGCTCTCCGGCAGCGCCGAACACCTCCCTGAACTCCTCTCCCGGCGTAAAAGCCCCGATCTCGGCGGGGTCCGCCGCGTAGATTCTCTCCATGGCAGAGTGCACTTCCGAGAGAAATCTCTCCCGGCGCTCCTCCTCCGGACACTGCATCACCCGGGATGCTATAGTCTCTGCCAGAGTCTCTCCCGCAAGGAAGGGAAAGGACACCTCCATGCCGTCTGCCGAAAGGTCCGGTTCTGCGCAGAGAACCGACGGATACTGGGCCCGGAGCGCCTGATACTTCCGCGGAAAAGAGGAGATATGCTCCTTTCCCTCCGGGCAGAGCGCCCCCTTGACTGCCTTCTTTATTCCGTCTTCCCTGACAATCTCTGTCTTTATCTGAAACCGTTCCCGTCTGGTACGGTTATACTTTACATACAGAATCTCTGTCATGAATCCTGTCTCCGTTCTGAATATCTGTTTTTACGGCGCCTTCCATATCACCAGGAAGGAATTCGCAAAATCCGGGAACTTTCCGTCCGCTACCGCCTGCTCCAGGCTCTCTCCCGCATCAGATATCTGATACTTCGGTGTGTCATAGAGGGCCGGCATCCCGGCAAAATCCCCCTTCTGCGGAAGATACCCGTCGGAATAGATGACGGAGGCGGTCCGGTAATCCGGCATGGGATAATAGAATCTGCCCCCGGGAAGAATCCTCTGCAGATCCTCCCTGGTTACGGATGCTTCCGTCCTGGGGGTTCCCGCCATGAATTTCATGCCGTAGCGGTTCTGGACTGCAAGAATGAGCGTACCGCCGGGCGCAAGCCTCCGCTGTGCCTCCCGGATCTGCTCTTCCGCGGGTTTCTCCTGGACCATGGTTCCGATAACCGTCACACAGTCGAAGGTTTCATCCGTCGGCAGATCCTCCCGCAGAAGGGTCCGGAGGGCCGGATATTTCTCTCCCCAGCGGGCCCGCACCGTCTCCAGGGCAGCCTCCGCCGAATCACAGACCGTAACGCGCCCACAGCGTTCCAGAAGAAGTCCCGTCAGGGCGCCGTAATCCGCCCCCAGCTGCAGGACCTTCCGGAATTCTCCAAGGTCAAGCCACTCCAGGAGGTTTTCCCTGAGAACCGACAGGGCGTAGAGATATTCCAGCTTCTTATTCTCTTTCAGGATCTGCTTCGTATCCCCGTGATACCGCGTAAGCAGTGCCAGAATCTCGCTGTTCAGATCTTTCATCTCACTTCTCCTTCGCCGGCGTAAGCTCTGCCTTCACCGATGATTCCATATCATAGATCCCCACCGTGTTCTTGTTGGAAATCACGGTAAGACTTATCACATCATACAGCCGGTGGTACACCACGTGTTCCCCGTGCTCAAACCCGGTGCAGCTCATGGACAGCAGATATTCGCCTCCCTGCAGGGTCATCTTCTGGGTAAATTCCACCGTGTAGGTGTCCCCCCGCTTCACCGGCCGGATATCCGCGTCCTCAAACATGGTGTTGGTGCCGGATAAGTCCGTTCCCTTCTTATCCCGGATGGTGTAGGTGAAAATCGGAGCTTCCAGCGGTTCATTGAACCGGATAATCTCCCGGATCGTGAACATTTCCCCCTTCAGCAGAAGATTGGTCACGCTGCCCCGCTCATCCAGCAGGCCCAGGTCGATGAACTCCGCCCTGCGGTCGCCGTATTCCTGACGTTTGGCGTTGATGGTCATCTGATCCAGCATCCGCTTCCCGGATACGGCATTCTTGCCGGCAAGAAGCGTTCTTCCGTTGTCCTCGCTGACCTCCTTGTCCCCGGAGAAATCACTGTCCAGGGCCTCCTTCAGCTGATCCATCTGTCCCGCCAGAATCTTCTTGTAGAGGTCCACCATCTTCCCGGCGGACCCTTCCGCCACGAAATCGCCCTTGTTGAGCACGATGACCTTGTCGCAGTATTTGATGATGCTGCCCATATCGTGGGTTACCATCACGATGGTGGTGCCGCTCTTCCGGATCTCCTCCATCCGGCGGTAGCACTTGGCCTGGAAGAACACATCCCCCACGGAGAGGGCCTCATCCACGATCAGAATCTCCGGCTCCACATTGATGGCCAGGGCGAAGGCCAGACGGACGAACATACCGCTGGAATAGGTCTTCACCGGCTGGTACACGAAATCACCGATCTCCGCGAAATCCAGGATGTCCTGGAGCTTCTCGTCCATCTCCTTCTTCGAGTACCCCATCATGGTGCCGTTCATGTAGATGTTCTCGATGCCGGTGTAATCCTGGTTGAATCCGGCGCCCAGCTCCAGCAGGGCCGAGATCTTGCCGTCCACCTCCACCGTTCCGAAACTCGGCGTAAGCACCCCGGTGATGATCTTCAGGATGGTGGATTTCCCGGACCCGTTGGTGCCGATGATTCCCACCGTCTCTCCCTTATTCACATCAAAAGACAGACCGTTCAGCGCGTAGAAATCCCTGTGCCGTACGGCGCGCGTAACGCTCAGGGATTCCTTCAGCCGGTCTATGGGCTTGTTATACAGTTTATATATCTTTGTGACATTTCTCACTTCAATGGCGTGTTCCGGTGACATAAACTCTCTCTTTCCCGTTCAGCCCGCCCTGCAGGAACGAGCCCCCGCAGGTCCCGTGATTCAGGGATTCATCTGGAAAATGTTTCCGTACTCCGGAAAGAAGCACAGATCAGGTTAAGTATATCATATGTCGGGCATTCAGGAAACACCCGGGGCGGGATTTCTCAGCCCGCTGTCCGGGGCAACCAGGCCGTTGACGCCGAAAAAAGTGATGGCGCTGACATTTTTCGCCAGAGTTTCCCGGTCCATCCTTCGTCCGGAGCTGAACCAGGCCTGATAGGCGGAAACGATGCCCCCGATCTCAAAATCCAGGGCAAAGTTCAGAAGCTCCTGGTCCACAGTGACGGTACGGTTCACCTCTTCGCGGATCATCTCCTTCATGACCCGGATGAGCTTATCCAGAAGGGACGCATTGACCCCCAGGGAAAAGACATGGCCGTAGAAATCCAGGTCATCGTCAATAATCCGCATCATCCTGGAGACAATGAGGTTCGGGTCCTGCAGCGCTTCCGCGAGATCCACGGAACGGAACGCCGCGGTAAAGGCCGTGACGATCTCATTTTCCACTTCGTCCATGACCTGGAAAATATCACTGTAGTAATTGTAGAAGGTTTTCCGGTTGATATCCGCCTCCTCCGACAGCTCCTTCACCGTGATCTCCCCCAGAGGCTTCCGGGAGACCAGCCTGGCGAAGGCGTTCCG
>JAGBNL010000065.1 GCA_017634415.1 Clostridium sp. | reverse complement strand
TGGGAAGCTTCGCGCCGATGGTGGTGTACTTGCCGGGGTTGTGGAGGAAGTCCACGATCTCCGTCAGGGACTCCTTGGCCTCATCCTCGCCCGCCACATCAGCGAAGGTCACGCCGGTGGACTTCTGCACATAGACGCGGGCGTTGTTCTTGCCCACATTCATCAGGCCGCCTCCGCCGCCCATGCGCCGCATCATGAAGTTAAAGATAAACAGCATCACCACGATGGGCAGAACCCACTCCACCAGGATGGCGATGATGGACATGGTGGGATCCTGGGAGGCCTGCTCGTAGGTCTCCACCCCGTACTTGTCCAGCTTGGTCTGCAGGTCCGGGTCATACATGGGCACGGTATAGTACTCCACGCCCATGAGGCCGCCCTGGGCGAGGGTCTCGCCCTTGCCGTACTTCTTCGAATCCTTCTTCGGTGTGATGGTGATCTTGGATCCGCTGACAACCACGGACTCAATCTCGTGGTCCTTCAGCATCTGGTTAAATTCACTGTAGGGAATCTGCTCCGAACGGCTCTGCTGCCACCAGCTGTGCATGGCCCCGACGATAAACAGGGTAAATATCAGCGTGATCAGCAGCGCCGTATAATTCTTCTTGGGCGAATTCCCGCCTTCCTTGTTCTGGTTGTTTTCGTTCATATGGTTTTTTCTTCTCCGCAGTTGTGGTAGAATTCCGTATGTCCGGAAAATATCGCGGACATGCACGCGGAATCCCCGCCCTATGGGCAGAGTCACGCGTTTATACCATATTATAAGATTTAGACCATCAGAAATCAAGGAGAGGTTTTCATGCCAGTCCATCCCTTTCCGGCCCTGTATAACGGCCGGTCCCGCATCCTGATACTGGGTTCCTTTCCCTCCGTAAAATCCAGGGAAGCGAACTTTTTCTACGGCCATCCCAGAAATCGTTTCTGGGAGCTCACGGCCCGTCTCCGGAAGGCGCCGGTGCCCCGGACCATCGAAGAGAAGAAGGCCTTCCTTCTGGAAAATGGCATCGCTCTCTGGGATGTGATAAAAAGCTGCGATATCCGCGGCTCCAGCGACAGCTCCATAAAGAACGTCATTCCCAACGACCTGTCGGAGATTCTGGACCATGCGCCCATAGAAATGATCTACTGCAACGGCACCACCTCCTGGAATCTCTATGAGAAATACATCCGCCCGGCCACCGGAATCCCCGCCGTAAAGCTTCCCTCCACCAGTCCGGCCAACGCCGCCTGGACCCTGGAGAAGCTGGAGAAGGCCTGGCGGCGCATCAATATCCCCCTGGATATGCCCGTGAGCTACCGCCGCTGCACCCTCTGTCCGAGACAGTGCGGCATCGACCGGTTCCGGGAGAAAGGCTTCTGCGAGCTGCCCCCTTATCCGGTGCTCGCAAGAGCTGCCCTTCACCCCTGGGAGGAGCCGGTCATCAGCGGCACCCGGGGAAGCGGCACCGTCTTCTTCTCCGGCTGCAATCTCCGGTGCTCCTTCTGCCAGAACTATAAAATCAGTCAGGAAAACTTCGGGAAAGCCGTCTCCTCCGGGAGGCTTTCCGAGATCTTCCTGGAGCTGCAGGAGCAGGGCGCCCACAATATCAACCTGGTGACCGCCGCCCCCTATCTCCCCTCCGTACTGGAGGCCCTGGAGGCGGTCCGGGGAGATCTCTGTATTCCCGTGGTGTACAACTCCGGCGGATATGAGACAGAGGAAGCCGTGGAGCTCCTCTCTCCCTACGTCTCCGTCTGGCTTCCGGACCTGAAGTACAGAGACCCTGCCCTTGCGGCATCCCTGTCCCGGGCCGGCGATTACTATGACCGCGCTATTCTCGCCATCCGGGCCATGATCCGCCATGCGGGCCCTCCTGTCCTGGAGGACGGGCTCTTAAAGCGGGGCGTCGTGATACGGCACCTGGTCCTCCCGGGCCATAAGGAGGATTCCATCGCCCTCCTTCACGAGATAAAAAAAGAACTGCCCGAAGGCAGCTTCCTTATCAGTCTCATGAGCCAGTACACGCCGTACCGGAAAAGCACCGAACACCCGGAGATCAACCGCCGCATCACCACCTACGAGTACAATAAGGTGCTGGATGCAGCCATCGAGCTGGGTCTTGACCGGGGCTTCATGCAGGAGAAGAGCAGCGCGAAGGAGGAGTATACGCCGCCGTTTTCTCTTGAGGGGGTGTAGCGCACATCTCGCGGCACAGCCGCTTACACCATGCCGACAGTTACGCGCCCTCCGGGCGCTCACTGTCGCGTTAGCCTGCAGATGTCCGCCTGCATACGCAGTCGGCCACAGGCTTCGTTCATCGCGGACAGGTCCGTGCAAGCACACCTGTCTGCTCTGCACTCAGCCTGCCCGGCCGCCCTTCGGCGTCCGCCTGCATGCTGTATCACGCAAATAAGAGGGTATCGATTCTTTCACTTCCTGAACCGATACCCTCTCAGATTTCGTTATCCAATGGTCTGTACCTCCATTATCTTCGATCTATATTCAATTGTAAATTCGCAGCTTTTCTATCCTCTCTTATCAAACCGTCATTTTTTTTACTTTCTATCCGTACTCCTCTGTACCTCTTCCTCTGATACTTTCTCGTCATATCAGCTGCGAATCGTTACCGTGTATCGGTAATAGAATTGTTTGATACTCTCTCTGCTGCGTCATCCCTGTCTGATATTCTTATCAGACGCTTTTACACTTCCGGCGGACTCAACCCCTTTCTCCATTCGGATTTTTTCAGGATTCTCATCTCTGAATCCGATTTATTTTTGTATCTTTTTGTTGACTTCATTATACGAAACAGCTTTCATTTTGTCAATACTTTTATGGGTTGTCGGACATTAATTTTATATATCTTAATTCTTAAGAAGATTATTTTGGTTCTTTTGTTTATTTAGAACATTTATTTCAGACTATTGTGTCAAATTCGACGGTATTATTTCTCGTCGTTTTTACCATAGATTCCGCCCCCTACATTTGCTATGATCATTCTGCATTCCGCCATAATGCTTCCCCCTCATATCCGCTCCGCCGCCGATATCAGGAGGCATCTATGGTATACGAAACCTTTCTGAACACCATCCGTGTTCTGATCCAGGAGAAGCTGGGAGATTCCTGCGAAGTCCGCCCCGTAAAGGTTCTGAAGAACAACGGAACCGTCCTTGACGGCCTAACCATCCTCTCCGGCTCCTTCCCCGCCGCGCCGACCATTTATCTGAACGACCTCTATAAACTACACCTGCAGGGAACGGGACTGCACATCATCGCGGAAACGATCCTCCGCAGCATCGCGGACAGTCCTGTCCCGCCGCCGGACACCATAAAGCAGTTCACGGACTACAACTTGGTCCGGAAAAAGCTGGCCATCCGCCTGCTGCACGCCGAAAAAAATAAGAAGCTCCTCTCGGAGCTTCCCTGGTTTCCCGTGCTGGACCTGGCTCTGGTCTTCAGCATCGTCGTCCGCACGGACACGGGCGATCTCTATTCCTGCCTGGTCACCGAATCTCATCTGAACCTCTGGGGAATCACCCCCGGGGAGCTGAAGGATGAGGCGCTGGCCAATGCTCCCGTTATCCTTCCTCCCAGTCTCCGGACCATGGCGGAAACCATACATATTCCGGAGGAGAGCGTTCCGCAGGTGCCGCCCCTTTTTGTGCTGACCAACTCTGCCGGCATTCAGGGGGCTTCCGCGATTCTCTACCCGGATGTGCTGCAGAATGTCTCTGCGACGGTGAATGACGACCTGGTCATCATTCCCTCCAGCATTCATGAGATCCTGCTGCTGCCGGAGCGGTTCGCCGGTTCCCGAGAGGAACTGGACCAGATGGTGAAGGATGTGAACCGGATGAGCGTGGAGCCGGTGGATCAGCTGTCAGATCACGTTTATTTTTTCCGCAGGGAGGGCGGTTTGATCACCGTTCCCCAGGGAAGCTGCCTTGCCACGGAGTCCACAATGAAGATTCCCAGCGCCATCGCGCCGGCGATCTGAAGAGTCTCCGCAAGATAGCTGCCGGCGAGGGCATTTTCCCCTCTGCTCAGATTATAGACTGTCCGGTAGATGGACGCGCCGGGCACGGTCGGGAGAATGCCGGGCAGAAGGAACACCATCACCGGTGCCTTCTTCCATCTTGCAAGCACATGGCTGGAATAAGCTGCAGCCATGCTTGCCATCAGCGCTGCCGGAACCATCCCCCCTCCCGCGGCGCTGATCAGGCAATAGATAAACCAGTTGAGTGCGCCGGCGAGTCCGCCGGCCACCAGCAGGTTCTTCGGCACATTCAGAAGGATGCCGAACCCCAGGATGGCCAGGAAGGCGCTCCCGGTCTGTATGGCCAGATATGATAATGACATCTTCTCTCTCTTTCTGCTTTCTTTTCACTCGCGTGTCCTGCACCGCCTTAAGAGGCGGAGGACATCCTCCAAGTCAGGTTTGTTACCCACATTCCCCACTGCAGTTATAACCGGAAGGCCACCATGGCCGCGGCCATGCCTGTCGCCACCGCCAGGGCCACAACCACCGCCTCCGCCACACGGGCAACTCCCGCGGAGTAATCCCCATTGATGGTATCCCGGATCCCTGTCGTCAGGGTCGCGCCGGGCACCAGGGGCATGATGGCGCCGCTGACCACCGCCGACACTTCCAGGGACGGAAGTATCAGCCGCTGCGTCCCCAGCGTAGCGAACCCGATGGCCATACTGCCCAGCATGACCAGGATAAAATCGCTCAGGGAGTAACGGGAGAAGAATTCCTGCACAAGGCAGAGAAGAATTCCCACCGCGCCCGCCGCGACGCACTCCGGTATCCCGCCGTCAAACATGATGGCGAAAAAGCCGCAGGTCAGGGCATATCCCAGAAGGCGCAGGGGAAAACCGTATTTTTCAGAGGCCTCGATGCGGGATAATTCCTCCTCGGCCTCCTTCAGCGTCTTTTTTCCGTCGCAGAATTCCCGGGACAGCTGGTTCAGCCGGCTCACCCGGCTTAAATCCGTGCCTCTTCGGCTCACCCGGCGCATGGCTGTCACCGAATGCCGGTCCCGGCCTCCCACGAAGATCCCCGTGGGCAGGGCGAACACCTCCGGCTCTTCTATGCCTCCGGCCCGGAGAATCCGGTGCACCGTATCCTCCACCCGGACCATCTCAGCGCCGCTCTCCAGCATCATTTCCCCCATACCCAGGGCAAATTCCGCCAGTCTCTCTTTTGAATCTCTGCTGTTATTCATCCATATCGCGGAGCACCTTTTTCAGCTCCACCATCCGGTCACGCAGCTTTGCCGCTTCCTCGAAGTTCAGCTCCGCCGCCGCCTGGTTCATCTTCTTTGTCACTGTCTTTATCAGCTTTTCCAGCTCTTCCCGGTCCATGGACTCCGGGTCCTTGGAAATCTTATTGGTGATGCCTTCCGCCGCCTGGGAGATGGAGATCAGGTCCCGCACCGCCTTTTTGATGGTGGTGGGGGTGATGCCGTGCTCCTCATTGTAGGCTTCCTGAACCGTGCGCCTTCGGTTGGTCTCTTCGATGGCATTTTTCATGGAATCGGTCATCATATCCGCGTACATGATAACCCGGCCTTCGGCGTTTCTCGCGGCTCTGCCCACCGTCTGGATGAGGGAGGTCTCCGACCGGAGGAAGCCCTCCTTGTCGGCGTCCAGAATCGCCACCAGGGAAATCTCCGGGATATCCAGGCCCTCTCTTAAGAGGTTGATGCCCACCAGCACATCAAATACATCCAGGCGCATGTCCCGGATGATCTCCGCCCGCTCCAGGGTGTCCACGTCGGAATGGAGGTATTTGACCCGGACGCCGGCCTCCTTCAGGAAGTCGGTCAGGTCCTCCGCCATCCGCTTGGTGAGGGTGGTAACCATCACCTTGTTCTTCTTGTCGGTCTCCTTCCGGATCTCCGACAGCAGGTCGTCGATCTGGCCCTTCACCGGCCGCACGTCGATAGGCGGATCCAGAAGGCCCGTGGGGCGGATTAACTGCTCGGCCCGGAGCATCTCGTGCTCCTCCTCGTACTTCGCCGGCGTGGCGGAGCAGAACAGCACCTGGTCGATCTTCTCCTCGAATTCCTCAAAGCATAAGGGACGGTTGTCCAGCGCCGAGGGCAGGCGGAAGCCATAATTCACCAGCACCGTCTTCCTGGCCCGGTCCCCGTTGAACATGCCGCCGATCTGGGGGATGGTCATGTGGGACTCGTCGATGATCATCAGGAATTCCTGGGGGAAATAGTCCATCAGGGTGCAGGGCGGCTCCCCCGCCTTCGTGAAGTTCAGCTGTCTTGAATAGTTCTCAATGCCGGAGCAGAAGCCTGTCTCCCGCATCATTTCCACATCAAAGTTGGTTCTCTCAGCGATTCTCTGGGCCTCGATGAGCTTGTCCTCACTCTTGAAGAATGCCACCTGCTCCTGCATTTCCTTCAGGATATTCTCGGTGGCCAGCATCTTTTTTTCCTTCGGCACCACATAGTGGGATGCCGGGAAGATCGCCACATGCCCCAGCGTCGCCTTCACTTCCCCGGTCAGGGAGTCGATCTCGCCGATACGGTCGATCTCATCGCCGAAAAACTCCACCCGGTAGGCCGTGCCGCTGGAATAGGCCGGGTATATCTCGATGGTATCGCCCCGCACGCGGAAGCTTCCGCGCTTGAAATCCATGTCGTTGCGGGTGTACTGAATCTCGATGAGCTTCCGGATGACATCGTCCCGGTCCTTCTCCATCCCGGGGCGCAGGGATATAACCATGTTCTTATAGTCGATGGGGCTGCCCAGGCCATAGATACAGGACACTGAAGCCACGATGATTACGTCGTTCCGCTCCGAGAGGGCCGCGGTGGCCGAATGGCGCAGCTTATCAATCTCGTCGTTAATGGCGGAATCCTTCTCGATATAGGTGTCCGTGGAAGGCACATAGGCCTCCGGCTGGTAATAATCATAGTAGGAGACGAAGTATTCCACCGCATTTTCCGGGAAGAATTCCTTCATCTCGCCGTAGAGCTGGGCTGCCAGGGTCTTGTTGTGGGCAATGATCAGGGTGGGCTTATTCAGCTGTGCGATGACATTGGCCATGGTAAATGTCTTGCCGGAACCGGTGACGCCCAGCAGGGTCTCGCACTGGTTGCCTTCCTGAAATCCCTTTACCAGCTCTTCGATAGCCCTGGGCTGGTCGCCCGTGGGCTGAAATTCCGAATGAAGCACAAAATGATCCACGATTTAAGTCCTTTCTCTGGTGCACATCCTGGTGTCTTCCGGGCAGGTATGCGCATTCCCGCGGAGCGTGTATCAATGGGAGTCATCTCCCATCTGATATTACAATACGCTGCTTTTCACCACTCCTACGGATACATACCCCTCCAGAACCGCTCTCAGGTCACTGTCCTCCGGCGTCTCCGCCGGGGTGGTTCTCGTGGCCCCGATGGTAAGCACTTCTCCCTCATCCGTGAGATTCGGGCTGTAATACTCCTTGAATACCTGAACAGGCGCAACGGAGGTATCCCACCGGATTCCCCGGCAGTCCTTAAGGGCGCAGCCCGGGAAGTTCACATTCCAGATGGCGCCCTCCGGCGCCGTCATTCCCAGAAGCTTCCCCGTAATCTCCGCCATATACCGGTCTTCCACTTCATGGCACTCCACCGCCTCCGTGGAATATGCTATGGCCGGAACCCCCTGCATCATGGCCTCCATCGCCGCTCCGACGGTGCCGGAATAGGCGATGTCATAGCCTGTATTGTATCCGTGATTCACCCCGGAGAATACCACGTCCGGCCGGTAATCCCGCATCAGATAGGACAGGGCCACCTTGACACAGTCCGCGGGGGTTCCGCCCAGGGCCCAGGCCGCCGCCACGGGCACCGGATAGTCCACTCTCCGAACCACCAGAGGATCTCTTATGGTAATGCGATGGGACATGGCGCTGCACTGGTTCTCCGGCGCCACCACCCATACTTCCCCGAAGGAAGCCGCCATCTGCGCCAGTCTTCGGATCCCGTCCGCGCTTATTCCGTCGTCATTTGTGATGAGTATTCTCATGGGGTGCTCCTTCTGTTAAGCCTGTTCTGTGATATCTTTGCTGCAGGTGCCATCTTCTGCGGCCGGCTGCCGCAGCTCTTTCCGCCGCTGTTCCTCCGGCAGGTCGTAGTCATCCAGGAAGCTGTAGCGCCAGGTATCGGTGTGGAAGCCCAGTATGGTCTTCAGACTCACATCATGGGTGCTGCTCATGATGTTCTTGTCCACGTTGGGATCCATCTTCCGCAGCGTATTTATCAGCTGCTTCATATCTTCCCTGCGGGATCCGCTCTCCTCGCCGCCCTTCTCCATCTGCTCGGTGAAGCGGCATGCACACTGGATAAAGTGCAGGTGATTGTAGTCTCTCCAGGCCTTCACATCCCGCTCCTTCACCAGGTACATGGGGCGGATCAGCTCCATGCCGGGGAAGTTGTTGCTGTGCAGCTTCGGCATCATGGTCTCAAACTTGCCCGCGAAGAACATTCCCATGAGGACAGTCTCTATCACGTCGTCAAAGTGATGCCCCAGAGCAATCTTGTTGCATCCCAGAGCCTTCGCCCGGGAGTACAGATATCCTCTCCGCATTCTCGCACACAGATAGCAGGGACTCTTCTCGATGTCCGCCACGATATCAAAAACCTGGGAATCAAAGTGAGCCAGAGGAATGCCGAGAATCCGGGCATTGTTCTGCACGATGGACCAGTTCTCCTCATGGTACCCCGGATTCATGCAGAGAAACTCCAGGTCGAAATGTACCTTCCCATGCTTCTGCAGCTCCTGCAGAAGCTTTGCCAGCAGCATGGAATCCTTGCCGCCGGAGATGCAGCAGGCGATGCGATCGCCCTCCTGTATCAGCTGATAATCGTGAACCGCCTTCGTAAACTGCCGCCATACCGGCCTGCGGTACTTCTTGATAATGCTCTTTTCAATCTGAAGAGTCCGCTCCGGGATGTTCTCATCTTCGGCCTCCTTCTCCAGTATGCCGGCCAGCCATCTTCTCCAGCCGCCCTGCACCCAGACGGCGGAAAAGCCCTGTTCTTCCAGCATCCCTGCGGCAATCCGGGCCTTTGCCCCGGAATGACAGATGACATAATAAACCTTATGCATGGTTTCTGATGTCTGCTGCAGTGCCGCAGGAACGCCGCCGCTCTCCTCAAAGAGCTTCCAGGGAATATTCACCGCCGGGATGCCGTTTCCTGCCGTTCCCTGAGCAAACTCCTCCGGCGTGCGTATATCCAGCACACAGGCTTCCGGCTGATTTACCTGGTGAAGCTCCGGAGCGTCTATCATCCTCATGCTATTATTCCTCCCTGCAGACAAAAGATAAGCCGCTAATCATTGCATCTGCAAAAATTAACGGCTCTTACAAGCTGGGCTAGAAGGATTCGAACCTTCAAAATGACGGAGTCAGAGTCCGCTGCCTTACCATTTGGCTATAGCCCAATATTCAATTTGCAACCGCAGTAATGTCGACTGCGAAAATCATTATATCACAACACGGGGAATCGTCAAGCACTTTTTTGAAGAAATTTTGAGAGTGTGTTTTCCCGGGGAGCCACGAGCCTGCTTCTCTGCCTGCACCGTTGCTCCCCGGCTCGCTTCACAACTTGCTCCGGCGCCGCATTTGCGGCGCCATTCAGGAAAGGAGCAACTTTGCGCCGATCGGAACCTCTCTCCCGGACACTACAAACTTGCTCCCGGCGCCGCATTTGCGGCGCCATCCAAGAAAAGAGCAGGTTTGCGCCGATCAAAAGCTCTCTTCCAAGCAACATAATCTTGCTCCAGCGCCGCATTTGCGGCGCCATCCAGGAAAAGAGCAAGTTTGCGCCGATCAGAGCCTCACTCCCAGCGTCACAAAATTGCCTCCAGCGCCGCATTTGCGGCGCCATTCAGGAAAGGAGCAGCTTTGCGCCGATCGAAACCTCTCTCCCGAACACCACAAGCTTGCTCCCGGCGCCGCATTTGCGGCGCCATCCAGAAAAAGAGCAACTTTGCGCCGTTCCGGAAAAACTCTGCAAACCTCAGCAAAGCAAAACTCAGCAAATCCCCGAAACCATCAGTCTCTCATGACCAAAAGCTTCAGCAAAATATCTTCCTCCACACAGCTAGCATCACAGCTGCCGCCGCTGCCAGCAGCCCCCACAGCGCAATTCCGCTTCGGTCTCCGGTATCTGCAAGTCTCCTGCTTCCCAGCACGCCTGCTGCCTCCGCCTTCCGCGGCGGCTCCTTGCTCACGCCCAGGACTCCCGCGGAAAGTACCGGTTCCGAAGGCGGCATGGCCGGTCCGGCTTCCGGTGTGCCGGCAGAAACCGCCTTTCTCTTCGGTGTTCTGTCGGAGCCTCCGCCGCCGGAGCCCCCGCCTGAAGACTTGTACACAGGAACTCCTTCTGTTTCCGGCTCAGTGACTTTCTCTGTAACCGGAGCAGGAACTGGTGTTGGTTTTACCGGCACTGAAGGAGAGGGCTCCGGTGAAAATGCCGGTATGTCAGGTTTCACCGGTACTTCAGGTGCAGGCTCCGGTGTCGGTCCCGGTTCAGGATTCGGTTCCGGATTCGGCTCCGGTGTGGGGTCCGGTCCGGGCTCAGGCGTAGGTTCCGGCTCAGGTTCAGGTCCAAGCTCAGGTTCGGGTTCAGGCTCAGGTTCCGGCTCCGGCTCAGGCTCCGGCTCCGGCTCAGGCTCAGGTGTATTGACAATCAGAAATCCTTCCCCATCCGGTTTCGACATGTACTGCTTTCGGAAAGCCAGAACTGACGCTTCTTCCGCAGATTCCGTGATATCCATCTCATCGCCTTCGAAGTTCAGCTTCCCGTCTACGTCCAGATCTGCAAAAACAAGCCAGATGTCCTCCTCCGGAATCCTGAAGGTGATATTCCCGTCCGAACCCGGAATGGCCAGGTACTCGTCTCCGGTACTCTCACAGCGAACTCTCACTGCATTCCCCACCGGATTTTCATCATTCTCCGAACCGCCTGTACCATCGGCAGTTTCCGCCGCCAGCACCCAGAAGACAGCTTTCTCCCCGCTGCCCGTACACAAGGGAAGTCCTCCGGCGGAGACCCAGACTTTATCTCCCGGTTCCGGAAGTCCCGCGCATTTCACGGAATCCGGATATTCCACGGATTCCGCAAATACCTCCGCCCGGTATCCCGCCGGCACATCTTCTGCCACCGAATAACTGCGGGATTTCAGCACCACGCGGCTTCCCGCCCGCTCCGAAGCTTCATAGGAGCTGTAGGACCACCGCTCCTTCGGCACATGCCGAAACACGCCTTTCCAGCCGTTTTCTTCCGACAGGACAAGGCTGATTTCGCCGCCGTCGGGACCGGTACAGACTTTCCCGTCTTCCATAAGTTTTACCGTCACAGATGGATGCTGAACCGCTTCCTCCGCAGCCCCGCTCTTTCCTTCCGCGCCGTCTGCTTCAACACCTTCCCTGCCACCGGATTCCCCGTCCGCCGGAGCAGCAGCTTCTCTCCACTCCTTCCGCACAGGTATGGAGGCTGTCCGCTCATAGAGCTCGCGGTAGAAGTTCCCGTCCCCGGTGCCGATGGTAATCT
>JAGBNL010000064.1 GCA_017634415.1 Clostridium sp. | reverse complement strand
TGATAACAAATTCGTCTCAGTGGGGGTCCAATCTCCCACTGAGATAAACGCTCCGCGAGGATGCACACGCGTGCTGATTGGTATTTGATGCCTTACGGCATCCAGCACGCGGCGCGCAAGACTCGCGAGCGAGTCTTGAATGGAAGAAGGACGGAGCTGTCGTACCGGTGGTGCGGCAGCTCCTTTCCGTTCCGGGCGATTTTTCTCCGGAACTTGAGAAATGTCCGGAAAAACCATAAAATAGTCATATAAAGGAAAAGAGCGGTCGGTGGAAGAATATGTAAACGGAGAGAGCAGTTCTATGAGAAAACGATGGAAGTTGATAACGGCGATGCCGCTTATGCTGTGTGCGCTGCTTCTTATATCCTGCGGCGGCAGGGAGAAGGAAGGCACAGAAGGCGCGGCCGGAACGGAGACGGCAGCCGAAGCGGAAACCGGAGAGACAGCCGGAGAGGAAGAGACACCGGCACCGGAGACGGAGCCGCCGCCCCCTGTGGAACCTCCGGTGCCCTATGCGGAAGAAGAGGTGCCGGTCTTTCGGGAGGCGGCCACGGAAGAGACGGTGGTGCTCCGGTTTTATGAGGATCTGCCCCATGTGGCCTATATCAGTTTTGCGGATTACCATCATCTGTTTCTCCCCGCGGCGCGGGTGACGGTGGAAGAACAGGAGCCGGGAAGCGGGCTGTATGATATTTCCACCGGAACCGGGGAGGCGGTGGCGGACATCGTCGGGGAGACCATCCGTACGGAGAATCTGCCTGCCCTGACCAATGTGATGGGTATTCAGCAGCCGGGCATGGACAATACCTACTATGACGGCGTTCCCTATATCCGCTGGGCTTCCACGGATTATTCCCCGGAAAAGGCGCCTGTGACACTGGAGTTTGCGGATTACGGGATAGACGTGCGGGCGGAGGAGGATGCGCTGTATTTCCCGCTGGCAACGCTGGCGGATATCTATTCGGACCTGGATTATCACACCGCATTCTATAACGGGGAGAAGGTCTACATCGAGGACGGGAATCACCTGGAATCACCGAGTTCCAGGGATCCGGAGTATCCGGCGGCCCAGTTTGCGCTGACGGAGCGGCCGGCGGACCTGGCGGACTTCACTTACCGGGAGCTCTGCTTTGCCGTGGACAATTTCTACGGATTCCCCGGCCGGGGCACCCTGGAGAGTGCGGTGGCGGAGAAGGGGCTGGACCGGGCACTCCGGGAATCCGGGGAGGAAGGCGCAAAAACAGCGGAGCTTATACAGTCCGCAAAACCCGGAGAATATCTGGCCGGGATGGATGCTCTGGGATATCTGATGGACGACGCGGGGCACACGGACCTCTACCTGGGGGAGCGGATGGAGCAGTTCATGCCGGAAGAGGTAAAGGCAGACTACGAGGCTGCACGGGAAGCGCTTCCGGAGATGCAGGAGCGCATCCGCATGCAGGAGGAGTTCTACGGTGACCTGGCCCTGGACAACCAGGCGAGGTGGGATATCCGCACCTGGGTCTGCGGGGCTGACACGACCTATTATGAGAGCGGGGATACGGCAGTCTGTTTCTTCGACACCTTCAATCCCACGGATTACGGGGCCCTTGGGGAATATCTGGCAGGAGAGACCCATATCATGCCGGAGGCGGAAGACGGGGACCCCATCGTCATCCTGCTGGAGGCCCTGAACCGGGCTTCCCTGAACCCGGAGATCCGGAACTTTGTCATAGACATCTCCAATAATCAGGGCGGATCCGTGGATCTGACGGTGGCTATGGAGAGTCTCCTGCTGGGCAGTGAAGAGAACGGCATTCCGGCGGAGAATACATTTACCGGACAGCGGATGGATATCAGATACGATGTGGACCGGAACTTCAACGGAGAATTCGACCCGGCGGATAAGGATGTCCGGTACGATTACCGTTATGCCGTGCTGGTCAGTGATTCCACATTCTCCTGCGGCAGCCTCTTCGCTTCGCTGATGCGGGATCACGGTGTACTCCTCCTGGGAGAGCCCACCGGCGGCGGGACCTGCGCCGTCCAGAACATGGCCACGGCCGACGGCTTTATCTACCGCATATCCTCCGGACGGATGCGTCTGGTCAATGAGGCCGGCGGGCTGCTGGAGGACGGGGTCCCGGTGGATGTGAACCTGGTTCAGACAGACAGCTCCGGCAAAAAGGACTACCGGGAGTTCTACAACATGGAGCGAATCGGGCAGGAGATAGAGGAGTATTACAGCCGGTAACAGGTATCCGTTCAAAGCTGCGGGGCTCTCGCCTCTTTGGGGCAAGCAGACCAGCACGCGGCGCGCAAGCGAGTCTTAAATTTTGTAAAAGGAAGGAGAATATATGAATTTCAGATTTGCACACAACAACTTCAACGTCATTGACCTGGAGAAGTCCATGAAGTTCTACGAGGAGGCCCTGGGGCTTAAGGAAGTCCGGCGCAAAGGCCCGGAGGACGGAAGCTTTATTCTCGTCTACCTGGGAGATGGGGAGTCCAAACACCAGCTGGAGCTGACCTGGCTCCGGGACTGGGACAAGGACCACTATGACCTGGGAGATGATGAATTCCATCTGGCCTTCACCACCGACGATATGGAGGCTGCCCACAAAAAGCATGAAGAGATGGGATGCATCTGCTTCGAGAACCCGAAGATGGGCATCTATTTTATAGAGGATCCGGATGGGTACTGGATCGAGATTATTCCGGAGCGGTAAACGCTTCTGCAGCATAACGGATCGTATGTGTTCTGAAGCGGCGTATGCGTATATGGAGCGCAGTACAGAAAAAACAGGACTGACACATGTGTATGTGCCGGTCCTGTTTTTTCTGCGGTTCATGGCTGCGGATTGGTTCCGCGTTCCGCTTACAGCAGCAGACAGATAAGCGGAATTGTCACCAGGGAGAGCAGATTGCTGAGAAAGGATATCTTTGCCGCCATGTCCAGGTTCCCGTGGTAGGTCTCCGAGAGGAACGCCGCAGCCCCCGCCACGGGCATCGCCATGGTGACGATGATGACAGGCAGGATGAGGGGATTCCCGTAGGGGACGGCCTTCAGCAGGAGCAGCACCAGCACCGGGCAGAGAAGAAGCCGGAAGATGGTGCAGGTCCAGGCATCCCGGTCTGTGAGCAGCGAGCGCCCACGGCTGTTCCCCAGAGCCATGCCGACGATAAACATGGAGAGCGGCGTGGTGACGTTGGAGAGATAGGTGATGGGGGTGACAATTATCCCGGGCACCGGAATCTGTCCGAAATAAAAAATGAGGCTCAGGAGCATGGCGCCGTTGATGGCTGTCAGAAAAACCTTCCGCAGCGGCGGTTTCTCAATGGCAGTCCCGGAATCCGACGCGATGGTGAGGGCCCCCAGCGAATAGGTGTAGAGATTGAAGGCGATGGTGAAGATGACGGACAGGGCCAGACCCTCCGGCCCGAACAGGGCAAGACAGACGGGATATCCCATGAACCCCACATTGGAGTAGGTGCAGCCGAAAACCCAGATGCCGCTTTTTCCCTTCGGTACCCGCAGAAGCCTTGCGCACAGTGTGGAAAGAAGCTGCAGCAGGGGATAAAGGATGAGCCCTGTCACGAGAATCATCAGGCTGTCGCCGAGAAAAGAGGGATCATATTCTTTTGTGGTCAGAGAGATAAATAAGGTACAGGGGACTGTGATCTTCATCAGGAGGGCGGAAAAGTGCGCCGATGCTTCCGGCGGAATCAGCTTCAGCCGTACAGAAACCGCGCCCGCCGCAATCAGGAGAAAAAGTCCTGCCAGGTTTTCAAAAACTACCATAAAGTCAAGCTGCATGTATGTCCCATCCTACAGAATCATGCGAAGGCCGCTTAAGGCCATCAGGATATAGATACCTTTGAGAATCGTCTTGTCCGGCAGATGGGGCGCCAGCCGGTCGCCGAGGAAGATGCCCAGAACCATGGCGGGAAGCGCGCCCCAGAGTCCGGTGAGAATCTCGGGGGTCAGCTGTCCGTTGAGATAGCGGACGATGGTGGCGTAGATATTATTGAAGGCAAAGTAGCCCTGTATGGTGGCCAGATAGACGGCGTGACTTCCCGTGGCGCCCAGCAGGTAGATCACCACCGGAGGGCCGCCGGCGCCGAAGAGGCCGTTGGCGGTTCCGCCGATGATACCTGCCAGAAAGCCGTACTGCGGGTCGGAAGGAAGCTTGATCTTTCCCTTGAAAAACAGAAAATAGACGGAAAGGACCAGAAGCATCACGCCCAGGATCTTCTCCATCAGGTCAAAGGAAGCATTTCCCAGAAAACGGATGGACAGAAAGGTGGCGAGATAGCTTCCGCACAGGATGGGGATAGTCAGTTTCCAGCGCACATTTTCCCGGAACTTCCAGGCGATGTAGGAAGCGCTGATGGCGGACAGGATATTGGTGTAAGCCGCGGCGTGGGCGTGGGAGCCGGTGAAGTAAGGCAGGATCATGATCGCGATGATTCCCATGCCGAATCCGCAGACGCGCTGGATAATCATGGCGAAGAGATAAATCGCAAAGATAATCAGTATATTGTTCAGTGACATGTCAATGTATACCTCCTGTGCCGATAAGACAGTGGTACCATTGTAGCACATTTCCGGAACTTTTGTACCTTGTTATGATGATTCTCCGGGAGCGGAAGCGGACGTGCGGAAATCGGGGAGAAATGGCTTAACTCAGCAAAAAGCGGACTAAAGGATGATTTTTGACCTTTAGTCCGCTTGCTGAATGCAGGGTCCCGTCTGCCCGGTACGAAGGGCAGATTTCTCAGAACCGGTGACCGCCGCCACCGCCGGAGTGACCGCCGCCTCCTCCGCCGCCGCGGCCGCCCCTGCCTCCGCCGGAGGAGGATGAGCGGTAGACCTTGGTCTGGCGGATAAAGCGCTCGGCCTTATAAGCTGCGGCTACAGCCGCCATGCCGGTGACTGCCAGAACCACGGCCCGCTTCGGCTTGAGCTTCTTTGCCCGGGCCTTGAGCCAGGAAAAGTTCAGAAGAACCGAGAGAATCAGGGCGAGCAGCGCGTTGCTGAGATACTTCATGGGCTGGGCGATCCGCTGGCCCTTCAGTACCGCCAGAATCTGTTCAAAGGCCTTCTGGGCGCAGAGATAATATTTGCCCGCAGTGGCGTAGCGGTAGATATTATCGGTGATGGTGTTCGCCTTCCCGTTCGTGATGGTGCGGTAGACTTTGCCGTCCGAGTGAATGCGGATCTCCCGGTCATCCATGTCGATGACCAGCATGGTGCCGCTGTCGGTGCCGAAAACGGACTGGTAGCGGGATTCCGCATACCACCTGGCCTCCTGGGAGCCGGAGTCTCCGCTCACAAAGCCCACATTGCCGTATTCTGTTACGGGCGTCATATCCCGGATAAGAAGCTGTTCCTCGCTGTCCGTGAGCAGATCCTCATCATCCGAGAGATAGACGGAATAGCCGGTGTCCGGATTGGTATACTGAATGCCGGAGGATCCGGCCTGGGCGGTGGTCCCTCCCGGGAAGAGGAAGGCCGCCGCAGAGCAGGCGAGCACCAGAAGCAGAATCATGCCGGGATTCGTCTTCGTCCGGTTGTGGAACTGCGGAAGGGGCCTGGTGGCCAGGAGATTATACTTCCGTATCAGTCCCGAGATGGTCAGCACGGTGCAGAAATAGGCGATAGCGGAGCCGATATAATACCAGATATCTCCTACCGGGTACCAGATGAAAATCACCAGAGCCAGTATGGAGGCGGCGATGCACCCCCAGGCCTCCGGCGAGGATTTCAGCTTCTTCGTCCGGGGACTTTCCGTGCCCGTATCCTCCGCACTTGTAAGTTCCTTCGCGATGGAGCGGATCCGGAAGGTCCAGATCAGGGTAAGCAGAAACGTCAGAATCGTGACGACGCCCGCCGGGCTGTGGACCAGCTTTTCGGTGATAAAGTAAAGGAACGACAGCTCACTGATCGCGTAAAAAACGACGCAGACGACAGTGAAGATGATGGAGAGGCTTCCCACCAGCTTTGCCGACGGCCTCTTTCTGGAAAATGCGTCCTTCTGCAGCTTTTTCAGGTTTTTATCCTGGGGATTTTTGCTGTAGAGATATCCTGCATCCTCTTTTCTGGTCTCCAGGGTCTGGATTTCCGCCAGCTCCCTCCGGTACAGGAAAGCAGTCAGGAAGGAGGAAATGGCCGCCAGGGCGAGCATGGAGGGCGCCGTGATGGTCAGGAAGAGATTCAGCAGCACAAAAAGGGGCACCGCAAGCAGCAGGGAGAATATCAGAAACTTCCGCAGATCCACGGGAATATCCGCATAGACCTTGCCGGTCTGGCCGTTCACCACGGAATAGGCCACCCGGTCATCCTTCCGCCAGGTTAAAAACCACACCGGGAACATGGCGCCGGCGGCGCTGGTCCGCATCTTCAGGTCCTGCTCCACCTTCTGACGGTTCTTGGGCATTTCCACCGTATAACC
>JAGBNL010000063.1 GCA_017634415.1 Clostridium sp. | reverse complement strand
GTAGCCATTCCGTCCAAAGTCCGCGGAAAGATTCATCTCCGGATCCGCCAGAAGCTCCTGTTCCTGTTCACAGGCATAGACCGGCGCCCCGGTATCCTTCCGGACAGCCGCCAGAGCATCGATGTGGTCATGATGGCCGTGGGTCAGAAGAATCGCGACCACCTTCGCCCCCATCATCTTTACCGAGCTGAGAATTCTCGTGGCTTCTCCGCCGGGATCCACGATAAAGCACTCTTTTGTCTCCTCGTTCTGCACGATATAGCAGTTTGTGCCAATCATGCCCACTACCAGTCGTTTTATTCTCATAGGGAACTCCCCTCTTCGTCAGTCCGGAACGCCTGCGCAGGCAGTGCTGCCCCTTATCCCGCGTTTCTTGCGATATCCAGCACGCCCTCGATCTGTCTGAGCTTCTCTATCAGGTGATTCAGCTCATCGATCCCGTGAATCTCAAAGCTCATGGAGATCGTGGCTTTGCCCTGTTTGCTGGTCTTGACGTTCATCGACAGAATATCAATCTGTTTCTCGGTGAATACCTTCGACACATCCACGAACATGCCGATGCGGTTGTTGGCGTAGATCCGTATTTCCGCCATGTACTTTTCGCTGCCCGTCATGGATTCCGGCTGCTGCCACTCCGCGTCGATGAGCCGGTCTCTCTCATCCTCCGGCAGATTCAGCACGTTGATGCAGTCGCTTCTGTGAATGGTGATGCCGCGCCCCCGGGTAATAAAGCCCTTGATCTCATCTCCCGGCACCGGATTGCAGCACTTGGAGAAACGGACGGCCAGGTCATGCATTCCCTTGACCACGATGCCGCTGTGGCTCTTGCCCTTGGCCACCACCGGAAGGCGGTTGCCGTCCGCGGCGATGGTATCCAGGATGGTCTCATCCGTCTGGGCCTTCTTCTCCCGGGTGGTCTTCTCATCCAGCATCTTGTTGATGATCTGACCTTCCTTGATGCCGCCGTGGCCGATGGAGGCCAGCACCGAATCCCAGTCCTTGAAGGCGTACCTCTGCAGAACCTTCTCTATGTATTCCGGCTTGTTCAGCTCGCCGAAATCGATGCCCTTCGCCCTGCAGTAGCGGTCGATCATCTCACGGCCCCGCTGAATGTTGTCCGCGCGGAGCTCCGTCTTGAACCACTGGTTGATCTTGTTCTTCGCCTGGGTTGACCGCACGAACTTCAGCCAGTCCCGGCTGGGACCGCGGGAGTTCTGGGAGGTGATGATCTCCACCCGGTCGCCGTTGCGGATGACGTAGTCGATATTTACCAGTTTTCCGTTCACCCTGGCGCCCACCATCTTGTTGCCCACCGCGCTGTGGATGGAGTAGGCGAAATCGATGGGGGTTGACCCGCTGGGCAGATTCTTGACATCTCCCGTGGGGGTGAAGCAGTATACATTGTCCTGGAACAGGTCCAGGTCGCTCTTTAACAGATTCAGGAACTCGTGGTTATCCGACATGTCCTGCTGCCATTCCAGAATCTGGCGGAGCCAGGTGAGCTTGGCCTCCGTGCTGTCGATGTTGGCAGCCTGGCTGCTTCCGCTCTCCTTATACTTCCAGTGGGCCGCGATACCGTATTCCGCCGTGCGGTGCATCTCAAAGGTCCGGATCTGGATCTCAAAGGGCTGTCCGCTCTTGGAAATCAGCGTCGTATGCAGCGACTGGTACATATTGGGCTTCGGCATGGCGATGTAATCTTTGAACCTGCCCGGGATGGGCTTGTACATTTCATGGATCACGCCCAGGGCGGCGTAGCAGTCCTTCACCGTATCCACGATGATGCGCACCGCGAACAGGTCATAGATCTGGTCAATGTTCTTGTCCTGGTTCACCATCTTCTTGTAGATACTGAACAGGTGCTTCACGCGCCCTTCCACCTTGCAGCGGATGCCGGCATCCTGCATGGCGCCTGTCACTTCATCCAGAATGGTGTTGATGAAGGCTTCCTTGGTGCCCTTCCGCTGTTCCACCTGGGCCTTCAGATCCTCGTAAATCTCCGGCTCCAGGTACTTTAAGGACAAATCATCCAGCTCGGTCTTGACCTTGCTGATACCGAGGCGCTCCGCGATGGGCGCAAAGATATCCATGGTCTCCCGGGCCTTCTCCTTCTGCTTCTCCGGCTTCATGTACTGGAGCGTCCGCATATTGTGCAGGCGGTCCGCCAGCTTGATCAGGATGACGCGGATATCCTTCGCCATGGCCAGGAACATCTTCCTGAGGTTTTCCGCCTGAATCTCCACCTTGTCCTTGTGCCAGGAGATCTGGGTCAGCTTTGTGACCCCGTCCACCAGAAGGGCCACCTCCTCGCCGAACTCCCGCACCAGGTCGTCGTAGGACATGATGGTGTCCTCCACCACGTCATGGAGAATTCCGGCGATGATGGTTTCCTTGTCCAGCTCCAGGTCCGCCAGAATGATGGCCACGCAGAGCGGATGAATAATATAGGGCTCTCCGGACTTTCTTTTCTGGTCCTTGTGAGCGTCACGGGCGACACGATATGCCTTCTCGATCTGGGAAATGTCATCGGAGGGATGATATCTGTGGATCGCCGCGATGAGCTGGTTATAGAGAACCTCCGGCTCGGTAAAATCCGCCGGGGCCTCCAGTACCCGCTCTGGTCTCCTTCCATTCTCGGTTATATCCATAAACATTCCTCCTCATGCATCGAATTCACAAAGATGTCGCCTGAAAAATCAGTTATTTTCCCTCGTAGGTAATCAGGGATGTGATGTCATACCCCGCCAGCTTCTCTCTGCCCTTGAGTCCGGCCAGCTCCATCACGAAGCAGAGCTTCACGACCTCGCCGCCCATCTCTTCCACCATGTGCACGATGGCAGCCATGGTGCCGCCGGTCGCCATAAGGTCATCCACGACAGCAACCTTCATGCCGGGCCGGATGGCATCCTTATGGATCTCCAGCTCAGCGGAACCGTACTCCAGATCGTACTTGATGGAAACGGTCTCTCTGGGAAGCTTTCCCTTCTTTCTTACCGGGATAAAGCCCTTGTGCAGCTTATAGGCCACCGGCACGCCGAAGATAAA
The DNA here is from genome assembly GCA_017634415.1 of Clostridium sp. GTDB lineage: Bacteria > Bacillota > Clostridia > Lachnospirales > Lachnospiraceae > Clostridium_R. Next base: position 4,340 of record JAGBNL010000063.1, on the reverse strand, counting down.
GCCTCTGGCCTCGGGTCCCAGCACCGCGTCAATCTCCAGGCCCTCGATGGCGTCCGCCAGACCGTCCACCGCCATGGCCAGGCCGTCTCCGTCCTGCAGGATGGTGGTGATATCCCGGAACATAATTCCCGGCTCGGGGAAATCAGGAATCGTCAGCACATAATCTTCCAGTCGTTCTTTCTTCATGTTAGTTCTCCTTTTTTCTAGACCGCCCCCGTTTCCGGTGCCGGTGTTCTCAGTTTTCCGGGCCGGCCGCCGGTTCGCGGCCGCCAGTGCTGCAGCCAGAACGCCCAGGGCCATCAGACTTATCACAAGTCCGGCCAGAAGTCCGTCCGGCATGTACCGAAGCTCCAGCGTGTGATCCCCTGCGGGAACCTTCACGCCGCAGAATGCGCCAAATACCTTATCCATTATAGCGCTTTTCCCGTCAATCGTCACGCTCCAGCCTTCATCATAGGGAATCGAGAAGAATACCGTCTGCTCTTCCTCCAGACGGATATCTCCCTTTATCCTGGAATCCTTCCACTCCGTGACCTTCAGTCCGCCGGGAGAAAGGGTATTGTGGATACGCTCCAGGGTATCATAGTTAAACCGGTAGACACTTCCCCGGAGCGCCTCGCCCTGGGGCTCCTCCGTATCCAGCGTCACGGTAATCCCCTGGGGAATGTACCCGGTCTCCACCAGGAAGCCGCGGGTCATGTTGGTCAGGGTATCCGAAAACTCCATCCGAAGAAGGCTTGCCTTCTTCACCGTATGGTTGGTGACATTGATATAGTACTCTCCGCCCTCATCGGCGGTAAATGTCAGATTTGTCCCGTTCTCCTCGAAGGGCTGCGCCTCCAGGAGCATTCCTGCCCCCAGAAGCTCCGCGAAATCATTCTGGGACTTCACGGGGTCTGTCTCGGAGGGCTCCCATTCATTGAGAAGCCTGTCCGGCACGGCAAAGCCGATGGGCAGCACAAAGGGATTCTCGTACAGAAACAGCTGCCCCGCCTCCTGCACCATGTGCATGTTTGGATTGTCACTCACCCGCTTCTTCATGGTATACCGCACGGAGAAGAGGCTGTCGATGAGCGGGGTGGAACCGTTGGTGCAGTAGGAGTTGATGCCTCCCTCACAGCCCACCTTCTTGTAAAAGTCCGACATGTCATCTCCCGAGAGGGAGGAAAAGACAGAGGCGGAATGGTACCCGCTCCAGGCACCGTAGTTCTTCGTCTGCTCGTCGTCATAGTCCACCCGGACGAATTCGTCTCCCCGGGCCCGCCCTTCCATCAGAAGGGCCACGCTGTCATCCTGCCGGACATAGGCCTCCCTGCTGGTGGTGGGAACACTGATGATCGCCGTGTTGGCAACGGTTTCCACGATAACCAGAAGAACCGCCGCCACATAGAGGATTTCCTTCTTTATCTCCTTCTTCGCCAGATACAGAAGGGCAGTATACAGGAGAAGCAGCGCCAGCGCCAGATAGTAGACCCAGAACTCGAAGGCGTCGTCCGTCACCAGCTTCTGGGCCAGGAGAACGAAGCACACCGCCGCCGCAAAGGCCGGCCCGATGTTCTTTGCCGGCATGGTCCGAAGGTGGGTGAACGCCTCGTAGCACATGAGAAGCAGGATAAAGATATAGATGAAGGACTGTCTCGCGGGCAGACTGTTGGGATAGTGGAATCCGTGCCAGATAAAGTTCAGGAAGTTGATGCTGAAGCTCGCCAGGAAGAACACTTCCAGCGTGCAGTAGGCCAGCTTCTCTCTCCGGGAAATCTTCCCGTCCAGAAGATACAGGACAAAAAAGATGTAGACTGCCGTGCCGCAGTAGATATTCGGCCAGTGGTCGAGACCCGTCTCCGACTCCACGCCGCACATATGGCGGGCCAGCATGTCTATCACCGGAAAATAGCTCTGGAATGTCTTCGGGAATGCGGACTCCGCCGCCGCGGTGGACTGAAGCGCCATCACCTCGGGCAGGAGAAGCACCGCCGCCAGGGCTCCCGCATGCAGGGAAAAGAGTGCAAACCAGGCCGCCGACTCTCCCAGCTTCCGCTTATTCTCATAATTCAGGAAGCAGACGATGGGAAAGTAGATGACCAGGAAGATGCAGATCATGATGGAAATATAGTAGTTGGAAAGAATCGACAGCCCCAGGGTAATGCAGTACAGGAAGGGCTTCTGCTCCCGGACCAGCTCCTCCAGTCCCAGGACAATCAGGGGAAAGAGCCAGATGCAGTCCAGCCACATGATATTCCAGCTGTAGGCGCACATAAATCCGGACAGGGCGTAGAACACGCCGAAGAGTCCGGCACCGAACCGCTTCCTGCCGGTATGTCTCTGCAGATACCAGGCAAAAGTCAGGCCGGAAAGCGCCGTCTTCAGCACCACCATGGCCGTCACGAACTCGATGACCAGACCATGGGGACACAGGAAAACCAGCCAGTTCAGGGGACTGGCCAGATAATAGGCGTAAAGCGCCACAAAATTCGCTCCCAGTCCGGTATCCCAGGTGTAGAGAAGGCTTCCGCCGCTTCTCAGCTTGTCCCGGAATTCCTCCATGAAGGGCGTATACTGGTGATACATATCCAGACGCAGGAAGCATTCATCCCCGAAGGGCCAGATGCCTCTTGCCGCGAAGATCACCAGAAGGACCAGGATAGGAACAAAAAAAGCGAGAAGCAGGCTGTCCGAAGGGCGAAATAACCCGGACAGAGAAGACGGTTCTCTTCTCTGCCTGGACTTTCCGCTCATCGGATGTGCTGCTTCCGCTGTCTCATTCATCACTCTGCCGCTCTCTCCTCAAGGATTTTGTCGATGCTGACAATCTTCGACGATAACGCGAACAGTTCCGCTGCGATGGTCAGCTCCGCGGGCGTCGGATAGGACGGTGCGATACGGATGTGAGAATCTTCCGGATCCTTTCCGTAGGGGAAGGCCGCGCCGGCCTTGGTCAGCTTCACGCCGGCCTTCTGGCACATCTCCACAATGCGCTTTGCCGTTCCGTTCATGCCGTTGAAGGAGATGAAATATCCGCCCTTCGGCTTGGTCCAGCGGGCGATCTCCAGGCCCTCCAGCTCCCGGTCCAGAATCTCTTCCACTGCCTCGAACTTCGGACGCAGAATGTCCGCATGCTTCTTCATATGGGCCTTCATGCCCTCCAAATCCTTGAAGAACCGCACATGGCGCAGCTGGTTTACCTTATCATGACCGATGGTCTGGATAGTCAGCTGCTTGCGGATATCCTCCAGGTTGTTGTGGGATGCGGCGATGGCCGCGATGCCGGAACCCGGGAAGCAGATCTTGGAGGTCGATGAAAACTTGTATACGATATCGGGATTTCCCGCCTTCTTGCACTCTTTCAGGATCTCCAGGACATGGTCCTCCGTATCCTCATAGAGATGGTGGATGCCGTAGGCATTGTCCCAGTAGATGCGGAAATCCGGAGCCGCCGGCTTAAGCCTTGCCAGCCGCTTTACCACGGTATCGGAATAGCTGTTGCCGGTGGGATTCGAATACTTCGGCACGCACCAGATGCCCTTCACGGCAGGATCACTACACACATGCTTCTCCACCAGGTCCATATCCGGTCCGTCCTCCAGCATCGGGATGGAGATCAGCTCCATGCCGAAGAACTCCGTGATGGCGAAATGGCGGTCATATCCCGGAACCACGCAGAGGAACTTAACCTTGTCCAGCTTGCTCCAGGGGGTGTTGCCCATCACGCCGTGGGTATAGGAACGGGCGATGGTGTCATACATCACGTTCAGGCTGGAGTTTCCGTAGATGATAATGTTCTCCGGCGGAACCTCCATCATGTCTGCCAGCAGCTGCTTCGCCTCGCTGATGCCGTCCAGCACGCCGTAATTGCGGCAGTCCGTTCCGTCCTCACATCTGAGGTCGCTGTCGCTTCCCAGCACATCCATCATGCCCATGGACAGATCCAGCTGATCTGCTGAGGGCTTTCCTCTCGACATATCGAGATGAAGGTCTTTCTCCTGAAACTTATGATACTCCCTGAGCAGTTCCTTTCTCAGGGCGTGCAGTTCTTCCTTAGACATGTCTCTGTATGCAGTCATGCGTGAGACCTCCTTTTCCTTCATCTATTATAAGTGATTTATTTATAATATCATCAAACAGGCTTCGACACAAGTTTAATCGTATTGACGTTCATTTCAGCTTCGCTTATAATGTGTTTCTGTTGTATCTGAATACATTCCCATCTTTGACAGCATAAAAGCGAAGAAACCGCGTAGATGCGTGGTTCTTCGCTTTTTCTGATGTCCAAAAACGTGGCTATATATTACTACTTTTTCCGGGTCTGCCGGATTACTTTCTTCATACTCAAATCGGTCAGG
>JAGBNL010000062.1 GCA_017634415.1 Clostridium sp. | reverse complement strand
TGCGATAGCTGCCGGCCATCGGCATAGCAGCAATCGCTCTCTTCTGAGAGAGCTGTTTCATTCGTTTGCTGTTTCCTCCGGCTAATATGATACCGATTGCTCTCATTACATGCCACCTGCCTTTACAATATAATCTCCGCTAGCGAGTTCTCCGTCATGATAGTCTGCAAGCTCCGTAACACCTGAAATCGCGGTGTTGCGGCCGATCTTCACACCGGCAGGCACAACGGAGCGTTCTCCGATGACCGCCAGCGTATCGTGGTACACCTTCTTGTCGTACTTGCTCTCGGCAAATTCGCCGACGCCGACCTGTGTACCGTCCCCGATGGTGACATCCTCGGCGATAATCGCCTTGTCAATCACACAGCCGGAGCCGATAACGCTTCCCTTCATAACGATGGAATCGCGCACAACTGCGCCTTCCGCGACAGTTACACCCGCGCCGATAACAGAGTTTATAACATGCCCGTAAATCTCCGTACCGTCACCGATGATACTGCGCTCTATCCTCGCACCGGCAGAAATATACTGCGGCGGAATGATGTCACTCTTTGTGTAAATCTTCCAGTATTCCTCATAAAGATTGAATTCCGGAATGATATCGATGAGTTCCATGTTGGCTTCCCAGTAGGATCCCAGGGTTCCGACATCCTTCCAGTAGCCGTTGAACTCATATGCGAAAATCCTCTGCCCCTGTTCGTGGCAGTATGGAATGACGTGTTTTCCGAAGTCGCATCCGGGCTCGTCGGACAGCTTGATGAGAGCTTCCTTCAGAGCCTTCCAGCTGAAAATGTAGATACCCATGGAAGCAAGGTTGCTTCTCGGGTGCTCCGGCTTCTCCTCGAACTCCAGGATACGGTTGTTGTCATCCGTGATCATAAGACCGAAACGGCTTGCCTCTTCCCACGGCACCTGCATAACAGCGATAGTGACGTCGGCGTTGTTGGCTTTATGATATTCAAGCATGACCTCGTAATCCATCTTGTAGATGTGATCTCCTGAGAGGATCAGCACGTACTCCGGATTGAAATTCTCCATGTATTCAAGGTTCTGGTAAATGGCGTTTGCTGTGCCCGTATACCAGTCGCTGCCCTTGCTCTTCTCGTACGGCGGAAGAACCGTGACACCGCCCACGTTCCGGTCAAGATCCCACGGAATACCGATACCGATGTGGGTATTCAGCCGAAGCGGCTGATACTGTGTCAGAACGCCAACCGTATCAATTCCGGAATTGATACAGTTGCTCAGCGGAAAATCGATAATTCTGTACTTTCCTCCAAAAGAAACCGCCGGCTTTGCAACCTTCTGCGTAAGAACACCGAGCCGGCTTCCCTGTCCGCCTGCAAGAAGCATGGCTATCATCTCTTTTTTAATCACGTTATCACCCCTTGTAATCTTTTGATGCTGTCGTCTGTACAGTCTTCGCATGACCGCTGTACACCCGGCCCCATGCCCTTTTCCCCTGTATTTACCGCCGATAAGAAAGCGCATGATTCATGTTAGACCCATTATACCATATCTTCCCGAAAACGCTAACGATATTTTCACCGAAACGGAAACCATTTTTCGTTTTTGCTTCCTTTTGCACATAATCGGTTATAAATTTGCAATTTGGCCCTATAATAAAGGCGTTTTCCTGCGAATTTTTTGACAAAAGCCTGCCCGTCCCTGCATAATACAACGTTTTCCCCTTTTTTTTCCGCGCATTCCCGCTTTTAACGCTGATTTTTTTGTGGTATACTTCCTGTTAATCAGGCAGTCTGCGCCGTTCTTCAGGCGGAGGACGGAATCGCAACATTATTTCTCTAATAGTCTAAATTGTAAGGAACAAGGGGTTTAATTATGGATTTGACAACAGTAAGACAAATATACAGAAACAGAGAGCAGTATCTCGACAAAACAGTCCGCATCGGCGGATGGGTCAGAAGTGTCCGCGACTCCAAAACCTTCGGTTTTATCGTGGTTTCCGACGGCAGCTACTTTGAGACCCTGCAGGTGGTATACCATGACACCATGGCCAACTTTGCCGAGGTTTCCAAACTGAACGTGGGCGCCGCCATCATCGTGGAAGGCACTCTGGTGGCTACGCCGGAAGCAAAGCAGCCCTTTGAAATTCAGGCTGACTCCGTGGAGATCGAGGGCGTCTCCGCCTCCGACTATCCGCTGCAGAAGAAGCGCCACTCCCTGGAATATCTGCGCACCATCTCCCATCTGCGCCCGAGAACCAACACCTTCCAGGCCGTGTTCCGGGTCCGCTCCCTGGCTGCATACGCCATTCACCGCTTCTTCCAGGAGCATGACTTTGTATATGTAAACACACCGCTCATCACCGGTTCCGACGCGGAAGGCGCCGGCGAGATGTTCCAGGTGACCACCATGGATCTGGCGGACGTGCCGAAGACCGAAGCAGGCGACGTGGACTATGTGAAGGACTTCTTCGGCAAGAAGACCAACCTCACCGTCAGCGGCCAGCTGAACGGCGAAACCTTCGCCATGGCATTCCGCAACATTTACACCTTCGGTCCCACCTTCCGCGCCGAGAATTCCAACACCACGCGCCACGCGGCGGAATTCTGGATGATCGAGCCGGAGATGGCATTTGCCGACCTGGAAGACAACATGGAAGTGGCCGAGGCCATGCTCAAGTATGTTATCAACTATGTCCTGGAAAATGCCCCCGAAGAGATGAACTTCTTCAACAGCTTCATCGATAAGGAGCTTCTCGACCGCCTGCACCATGTGGCAAACTCCGAGTTCGGCCGCGTCACCTACACCGAGGCCGTAAAACTCCTGGAGGAGCACAATGACGAATTCGACTACAAAGTATTCTGGGGCTGCGATCTGCAGACAGAGCATGAGCGCTATCTCACGGAGAAGATCTTCAAACGCCCCGTATTTGTCACGGATTACCCGAAGGAGATCAAGGCCTTCTATATGAAGCTCAATCCGGACAATAAGACCGTAGCCGCAGTTGACTGCCTGGTTCCGGGCATCGGCGAAATCATCGGCGGAAGCCAGAGAGAGGACGATTACGCAAAACTCAAGGCCCGCATGGATGAGCTGGGCATGAAGGAATCCGACTACGATTTCTATATGGATCTCCGCAAGTACGGTTCCGTCCGTCATTCCGGCTTCGGTCTCGGCTTCGAGCGCTGCGTCATGTACCTGACAGGCATGGCCAATATCCGCGATGTCATTCCGTTCCCGAGAACAGTCGGAAACTGCGAACTGTAATCTGAACCCGGATAATGAACAGGGGAGCTGCCACTGCCGCGTCTTCACGCAGCGAAGCATCTCCCCTGTATGCGTTGAAAGGACAGTTATCATGAAATTTATCCACACAGGAGATATCTGCTGGGGCTTTGCCCCGGACGCCGGCACCCGGTGGAGCAGAGAACGAAGCCGGGATATCCGGGAGACCTTCGCGGACATTGTCCGGAAGGCTGTCGGCATGTCGGCAGATTTTCTGTTTATCTCCGGAAACCTCTTCTCCGGACAGCCTCTGTCCGGCGATCTCCGGGATGTAAACGCCATATTGGCGCAGGCCCCCGCACTCCGCACCGTCATTATCGCCGGCACGAGAGACCGCATCACCGAAAGCTCCGCTGTGCTCGGCTTTCCCTGGGCCTCCAATGTGACCTTCCTGTACCCGGACAGCTCCGTGTATTTTGACGATTTTAACCTGCAGGTCTCGGGCGCAAGCCTGACGGACGGCGGGGAAGACCCGAAGTCCCCGGAGCTCTCTGCGGATCATCGTCTCCATGTCCTTCTGGAATGCGGGGACGATATCTCCCGGCTGCCCGCAGCGCCGGAAACTCCGGGCTGGTCCTATATCGCCCTGGGCGGAAAAAGGCAGTCGGAGATTGCTGCTGAGGGACATGCCGCATTCTGCGGAAGCCCCGAGCCCCTTTCCCCGGAAGACACCGGAGATCACGGCATTTATGCAGGCGAGATAGATTCGGAGGGCGTCCTGACCTCCCTGACCTTCCTGCCCATGCAGAAGGCCCGCTATATCTCCCTCACCGCCGGCGTGACGGTCAGGACCACGGCCCGGGAACTGGAAGACGCCCTGGCGGAGGAGATCCGCCGGAAGGGAACCGATAATATCTACACCATCCGCATCTCAGGAGAACGCCATCCGGACGAGAAATTCACCTTTGACATGCTGAATGTGCGGTACCGGATTCTCGATATCGAAGACACCTCCGAGCCGCAGTACGACATGAACGCCCTGTTTGCGGAGCATCCCGGAGACATGATAGGCTTCTATATCCGGGCCATGCAGAAGCCCGATATGAGCACAGTGGAGAAAAAAGCGCTCTATGACGGAATCCGCGCGCTCCTGCTTTCCTCGCGGAAGGCCTCCGGTGCAGAAAGGAGTGAGAACCATGCGCTTCATTGATCTGCACATCGACGGATTCGGCAAATTCCATGATTTTTCCCTCTCCTTTGACCCGGGTATGAATATCATCTACGGGACCAATGAGGCCGGAAAGTCCACCCTGCATACCTTCCTGCAGGCGATGCTGTACGGCTTTACCCGCGCCAGAGGAGTAGAGGCGGAGCATGATGCCATGGCCCGTCTCACGCCCTGGGATAACCCCGACGTGTACTCCGGCAGTCTCCGGTTTGAGGCGGAGGACCGCATCTGGCGCATTGAACGGGATTTCAGAAAAGCGAAGGATGATTTTCTTCTGGTCAATGAAACCGACGGAATCACGCTGGAGAATCCCGCGGAAAAGCTGTCCGCCCTCATGGGCCATCTCTCGGAAACCGCCTATACCGGCACCGTCAGCATCGGCCAGCTGAAAAGCACCTCCGCGGCAGGCATGTCCGATGAGCTCAACCGGTATATCACCGGCATGAACACCGCCGGCAGCAGCGATCTTGACGTCGCCGGCGCCCTGGAACTGCTGAACGAGAAGAAGGAAGATCTCTCCCGGCAGCTTATTCCGGAAGCATCCGCTGACTACACGGCCCTGCTGACGAAGATAGGCACCCTTGCCGAAGAACTGTCCGATCCCAGATATAAGAATGAGATGGCGGACTGTATTGCCCGCAGCGAACACACCCGGCAGACCCTCGCCGACCACAGGAGAATCCGCGGCGAGCTGCAGAACCGCCATGAGCAGGCCGATGCCGAGCTTTCCGAAAACCACTTCACCGACCTGGCTTCGGTGCAGAAGTGTCAGAAGGGCTTCCGGGAAAACTATAAGAATTACCTTTCCTGCAGAGATACCGCCGCAAGCTTCTCCGCAAGGATTCTCCCGTGGATATTCTTTCTTCTGGCGGCAGCCTGCGCGGCCTTTGCCTACACCAGATTTTCCACGGCCATTCTGCTCCTGGAAGGCGCCCCCGAATTCATGGGCGTGCCTCTGGCTGCCGTTGTGCCGGGATTCCTCTCCGCCCTGTTTATCGTCCTCGGCGTGGCCTTTACCACACACCGGCAGAAGAACGCTTCCTCGGCGAAGCAGTTTGCAAAGTTACTCTCCGATACGCTGGAGACCCATGTGGGAAGCCGGGAACTGACCACGGAAAACATGGATGCTTTTGAACAGCGGATGGACACCCTCTGCGACCTCTGCGTGATCAATGAAGAGCTTCAGACCTCCATCGCCGCCCAGGATGAAACAATCCGGGCACTGACAGAAGACCAGACCAAAGCCAGAGATGCGCTGTCGGCACAGCAGAATACCCAGTGGGAGCTGGACCGCCGCCTCTCCGAGCTGAATGACATGAAAGACCGGGCCACCTCCCTCAAGGCTGTCATCCGGAATAATCAGCGTATCCGTGAGGATATCGACGCCGTGGACCTCGCCATGGAGACCCTGCAGGAGCTGACCGGCTCCATCCGCACCTCCTTCGGACTTGCCCTTAACCGCAGGGCCTCGGAGCGGATATCCGGCATCACCGGCGGCCTGTATACCAGCATGGATGTGGATGAGGAGCTGAATGTATGGCTGAACAACGGGTCCCGCATGGTCCCCCTGGAGCAGGTTTCCAGCGGCACTGCGGACCAGATTTGGCTGGCCCTCAGGCTCTCGGCCGCGGATGTGGTCACCGGAGACACGGAAATGCCGCTCATCTTCGATGACAGCTTTGTCCTCTACGACCACGGACGCCTCTCAAGCGCCCTCACATGGCTGGCGGATACCGTAAAGACACAGGTGATCATCTTCACCTGCCATCACACGGAAAGCAGTATTCTGGAAGAAGCCGGGAAGGAGTTCCGGCTGACAGAGCTGTAATCCTATTTACACGGAAAAACTTATATAAAGAAAAGAGCTGTCGCACTAAAACATATGACGTATAAATATGCTCTGAAGGGAACATCCACAGCGCCGGCACTTAGCGAGTGCCTGCACGAGCTTAGTACCGCTGCGCGAGGACTAAGTGCAAACGGTTCCCGGAAGAGTGGTATTTATACAGAATATGTTTAGTGCGACAGCTCTTTCTTACTCCTTATTAATGGTTTCCGCCTTCTCCTTTGCTTTCCGCTTTTTCCTCCCCAGTCCCAGCGCGGCCAGGAGAATCAGAAGCACGCCTGCGCAGGCAGCCCCGTAATACATCGTGGGAATGCCCGTCTTCTGCACGAGGATCTCCAGTTCCCGTTCTCCGGTGACAAAGGTGAGATAGTCTCCGAAGGATTCCACGGGCGTCTCTGTCCCGTTCACGGATACCGTATACTTTTTCCAGGCCGGCTTGTGGATGCGGATCCGCCGCTCTGCGAGTCCGTCATCCGGGATTACTACCCGGCAGTGTCCCTCGCCGAGAGAGGTGTAGTCCAGGCTGTCTTCCTCCCGGAATTCTCCGTCCACCATCAGGACCGGCTGACTGGTGCCTTCATAGTTTTCCGGGGCGCTCAGGACCGCCACCGCAAACCGGTAGGCGCCGGTCACCACCGTGTCTTCCGACAGAACGGTTTCCCCGTCCTTATCCCACAGGAGAAGGAAGCCCTCCCGCTTTTCCGCATCCGGGAAGGAAATCTCCTTAAGCAGCGTTCCTGTCTTCACTTCCTCCGTTCCGATGAGATGTCCCTCCAGCACAAATTTCACCAGAACCGACTCCATCGGTGAGGCGGATTTTTCCGCCATGGAGGCGTAGTCAATATTGTCTATTCCGCCGAAGCTTCCCGCGTAGTAGAGATTGTTCCGGACGTGTTCTTCGTCCAGCGTCTCCACCCGTCCGGCGATGGCGCCGGTATATTCTCCGCCTGTAAGGTCAGATACCACCGCCGTATTCTCCCGGAGTGTCTTTCCGTAGCCGGCGATGCCGCCGGTATTCTTGCCGCCGCTTACCCGGCAGCGGGCGGAGTTTCCGTCCAGGGTTCCGTCGGCATAGCCCGCAATTCCTCCTGCAAAGTCCCCGTTTTCCGTCAGAACATCTCCGATGTTCCTGTTCTTTGCAAGATGACCCATATCCATCTTGCCGGTGATGCCGCCGGCGTAGCTTCCCCTGCCTTCCACGGTTCCCGTATTCTCCGACCCGGAGATCACCGCCGTCACGCCGAAGGTATAATCAAGGGACCAGTTATTGCTGCGCAGGACATCCCTGTCCGGGTCAAAGTCATATTCTATTCCGATGGTGCCTGCGATTCCTCCGGTTGTCAGATCACCGCAGATCTTTCCTTCATTGCGGCACTCGCTGATTCTCGCCGGGGAATCAGAAAACTCGGAATTATCTTCAAAGATTCCTCCGTTGTCCAGAATTTCGTTCAGACGGTCCCGCTCATTCCTCATCAGGTCCATCATACTGCTGAACCGGTTGTTGATCTCCCCCAGATTCTGAAGAACCTCCATGCCTTCGTCTCTGCTGTATGCGTTGAGACTGTCCATCTGGGCGGTGAGGCTGTCAAGCTCCGCATAGATATCCTGGCCTGCTGCCCGCACTGCCTCGTTTTTCTGCACATTGATGTCAATTCCCCGGGACGCGTCATATAAGGATCCGCCCAGAGCGGAACTGAAATCCGCCAGTCCGTCGGAAGCCCGGTCAAGATCATCCATGGAATCCAGAATCGAGGACACGGAATCGCTGAGCGCCATATCCCTGCGCGCCGCATCCACCTGCAGGCTTCCGTCTGCGATGCGGTCCCGCACGCCTCTCAGCCTGCTGAGTATGGTGCGCTGGGCGCGGATATCTCCCGCCAGCCGGTTCACCCGGGAGAGGCCCTCGGAAACTCTGGCCTGCCGCGCCTCCGGCACTTCCGGAAGAAGATGGTTCCCCACTTCCCCCACAAATACACTGGTATAGTTCAGATCCTCACGGAGTCTCGCGTTCGTCTGCCGAAGCTCTGCCTTCTCCGCCTCGGACATGCCGAAGGCGTAGGCCAGATCGTCAACCGCGTCGGTCAGATTATCAGACATGCTGCCCAGGCGGTACATGCTGTCCGTCAGGTCATCTGTCTCCACGGAGATGTCCTCCGTCAGATCCACAAGCACCTGGGTATTGCTGTTTATGGAATCCGCAGCCTCGTCGAACCGCTCCAGTGAGGCGTCGTAGATCACATTTGTGGAATTCTTCACCTCCGTCAGAGATTTTGAAATGCCGGAAAGCCGGTCGTAGGTGCTGTTTGTCAGATTCTCCGAGGTGTTCAGGGTATCGGTGATCAGAATGTTGATGTCATCCATCTGATTCGCCATCGATGTGAGCACATCCTGGGAGAAATCGACGGAAATCTCCGGCTGCTGGTGGCCTGTGATTCCGCCGGTGTCCTTTCTTCCGTATACCGTGCCCCGGTTTACGGACTTCTCCACCGCTCCGCCGTTCCGGCCGCAGATACCGCCGGTATTGTATCCCACATGGGGATAGCCCACCATGCCCTCGTTCACGCAGTCGGTAATCAGGCCGCCGCTTATGTTATACCCGGCGATGCCGCCGGTGTCTATCTGCATCTGCAGGAGATTTTCCGTGTTGTTAAAGGACCGGGAGATCAGGATATTCTCCAGAACATTCTTGATATCCTCCGGAGAGACCGTCTCCTCGTCCAGCACGGTATTGACCTTCGCCCGGTTTACAGAGGCGGAAATGGTTCCCAGGTTTTCCCCCGCGATCCCTCCCGTGGAATTATCTCCGGACACCGTGCCGGAAACCTCACAGGAAGAGATCAGGCCGCCGGCCTCATTGACCGCCGCCAGAATTCCCGTTGTTGCCTTGCCGCTCACCGTTCCTTCCGCCCGGATATTTTCCAGAATGCCGCTGTTCTGCGAAACGAAAGAAGCCGTATTCTCTCCCGTGGACGTGATGGTCGAATGAAGCTCCAGGTCTCTCACCGTACCGGCAGGTCCGATGGTCTGAAACAGAGGCTTTCCGGAATGAACGTTCGTTATCTTATGGGAATTTCCCCGGAAGGTTCCGTTGAAATATGCGACAGTGGTAAATGTTTCGTTCAGAAAATCCAGGTCCGTATTCAGTTCGACTGTCAGGCCATCAGACCAGGTATTGACCCGGCATTCCGCGGCAAAGCGGTTAAAATCTTCGATGGAGCCGATCTCATAGACGCCCTGGGCCTTATCTGCTTCCTGTCCGGCCCAGGCCGTAATGCAGGAGACAGGCACGCCAGGGATAACCGCGCAGTTCTCTGCGGCAAGGAGAAGCAGAGCCGCAGCAATGCTGCCTGCCTTAATTCCGACTCTCTTCATGGCTTTCTCCCTCCTTTTCTTCAAGATAGATGCCGATATCCTGTCCCTCATTCTCCGCAAGCTTCTGGATATCGCCGGAGACGATGGAGGCCCGGACATCGCCGCGGACGATGGCCCGCACCGTACCGATGACCTGTCCGTCGATGTGCCCGTGAATCATTCCGTTTACCCGGATAATACCGCTCTCATCCCGGGAGCGGATGGGCCGCGCCACGGAGAAGGCCGTCTTCGAGATAATCCTGTCACCCAGGGTCAGAATCTGCGGCAGCACAAAGAGCACCAGGAACATGGAGATCAGCGTACCGCGTCCCAGACACTGGCCGATACCGGCGATGGCGCCGTCCGAGGTGAGGAGTCCGATCACGGTTCCGGCAATCGCCAGGATGGAGCCGGAGGTGACAATGGTCGGAAAAGCGAAGTTTACAGCTTCTATGATGGAATCTTTTCTTCCCATGGTCTTCCTGCACTCACTGTAGCGGGACCCGATCACGATGGCGTAATCGATGTTCGCGCCCATCTGAATGGAGGAGACGATGAGATAGCTGATAAAGAAGAGGTTCTCTTTCATGAGGGCCGGGAAGGAGAAGTTGATAAATATCGATCCTTCGATGACCGCGATAAGCAGGAGCGGCATTCCCACGGACTTAAAGGTGAACAGCAGGATCACCAGAACGAAAAGGACAGAAACTACGGAAACCACCACATTGTCCTTCTCAAACTGTCTTCCGAGGTCCATCTGTGAAGTGGACTCTCCCGCGATCAGCACCCGCAGGGACGGATCCTCATCCATCTCCTGTTCAAACATGGGGTCGATCCTTCCGTGAAGGCTGCCGAGAAATGCAAAGGTTTCGGGGCTTTCCTCCGGCAGATTCAGGTACACCAGCATTCGCTCATAGGTTTTGCCGCGCAGCTGGCGCTTCGCGCGCACCAGCTTGTCGTAGGTTTCATCCAGGTCCGCCTGATCCGCATCGTCCAGATCCACGTATCCTTCATCCGCCTTGTCGTGCAGGAACATGAAGATATCGATAAAGGGAATCCTGTATTTCGCGATGCCGCCGATGATATGTCCGTATTCATCCCGGTCTGAGGCATACATGCTGTAGATCATGGCCGCGGCATCATAATCCAGGTCCGCCATCTCCGAGAACTGCCGGGGACTCAGGGGTTCCGACACCATATATCCGCCCTTCGCCTCCGTGTTGGCCAGGGACTTCACCTCCTTGACCTCCGGCAGGCTTTCCAGATAGGCGGCCAGCCTGGAGATCTTGCCGTACTCCTGGCTCGGAACATTGATGGCAATGAAGTTCTCCTCACCGAAGGTGTTGTCGATCATTTCCTCCGTAATCTGCTCATCGCTCTTTAACGGCGTTTTCAGCGTGGAATATCCGTAAACATAGGGGCATTTCTGAGAGATGAAGTAGCCTGCGGCGATGACCACGAGGAACACCGGGGGAATAATCTTTCTGGTGGCGTAGGCGAAGCGTCCCACGAAGGGGATCTTCGGCACCAGATTTCTGTGCTTTGTCTTCATCATAAGGTTGGAGAACAGCACAAGAAGCCCCGGCATGAGGGTGAACACCGCGAGGAGGCTGATAATGATGGATTTGGTAAGGGTGGTTCCCAGGTCCGCGCCAAGCCCGTAGCCCATGAACAGAAGGGCCAGAAGGCCGGAAACCGTCGTCAGGGAGCTGGAGGAAATCTCCGGGATAGAGTGGCTCAGGGCAACGATGACAGCGTCTCTCGTGTCATAATGCTGCCGCTCCTCTTTGAAATGGTTGCAGAAGATGATGGCGTAGTCTATGGACAGCGCCAGCTGCAGCACGATGGCCACGGAGTTGGAAACAAAGGAGATGGTCCCCATCAGGAAGTTGGTTCCCTTATTGATGAAGGCCGCCGAGCAGAAGGTCAGCAGAAGTACCGGCACCTCCCCGAAGGTCTCGGAAGTCAGAAGCAGGATGGACACCACAACGATGGCCACGATCACGATGATCACGGACATCTCTTTTTCTATAGCTTCCGCCTGGGGATCTCCCAGGGTGGAAAACACATGCAGATCCCGGTCGGAAAGGGATTCCTTCAGTGTATTAAGGGACTCCAGCGCCCGGTCGTCATCCTCGGAATACCGGAAGGTTACATTAAACAGCGCCGAAGAGTCATTATAGTGCTCCCGTATCTCGTCAAGGGTCAGAAGCTCGTCCTCCTCCGGCTCCTCCACCGAATCCGGGTTCAGGTAATCCGGAAGGAACTCCACCTCGGCAACCCCCGGAGATTCGGAAATGGTTTCATAGATGCCGAAAGCCTCCCGGAGCGTAATATTGGAAACCATGACCTTTGCGGAGCCGAAGGTGGTGTACTCCTCCTCCATCATGTCCATGGTGCGTCTGGTCTCCGTATCCTCGCTCAGATAGGCGGCGAGATCATTTTCCACAAACACCCATTTCTGGGAAAAAAAGGAAAATATCATAAGGATCGCATAGATCAGGAAGAAGAGGTTTCTTTTATCGACAATGAACGCGCATATGGTGGTCAGCGGCGACTGCTTTGTCTGCTCCATAATGAAGATATCTCCTTATTTCAGATAGTTATAACCAATCGATAGTATACCATGTGCATTCTGACATGTGTATGCTCTTTTTTCATCACGTAAAGACCCCGGAAGAATTCTTCCGAATTCCCGCCGGGGTCAAATCTTATCTCAATCCCTTCGCCTCATCCCGCAGGGGGAAGGCAGACTGTTTTTATTCCTGCGCCTGCTCCGCATGATACCGGTCAAGGGCCCTGCGAATCCGCTCCACGGGATTCAGCAGCTCGCTCAGGGAATCATCATGGTTCAGGGTGTCAATGATAAGCGCGATATATTTGCTCATGTCAACGCTGATGTAGTAGGACCTCTGCAGCAGCTGCGGGGGCTGATAGATCAGGTTGGTGGTCAGCAGACGGTCTATGATGCCGTTGTTGTAATACTCGTCAAATTTCTGCAGTCCGCCGGTGAACAGGCCGTAGGTGGCGCAGCAGTAGATACGCCGCGCATTCCGGCGCTTCAGCTCCTTTGCCACATCCAGCATGCTGTCGCCGGAGGAGATCATATCGTCGATGATGATGACATCCTTGCCTTCGACGCTGGAGCCCAAGAATTCATGGGCCACCACCGGATGTCCCTCCTGGGAATAGTCCTTCCGCTTGTAGAACATACCCATATCGAGACCCAGCACATTGGCGAAATTCACGGTACGCTTCATGCCGCCCTCGTCCGGGCTGATGACCATCATGTGGTCGGAATCAATCCGCAGGCCTTTCACATGCTTCAGCAGATGCTTGATAAACTGGTAGGCGGGCGGAACGGTCTCAAAGCCGTGCAGCGGAATCGCGTTCTGTACCCTCGGGTCGTGGGCATCAAAGGTGATGATGTTCTCCACGCCCATCTCCACCAGCTCCTGCAGCATCATGGCGCAGTCCAGGGACTCGCGGCCCACACGGATATCCTGGCGGCTTTCATAAAGGTAGGGCATGATAACATTGATGCGTTTCGCCTTGCCGTTGGCGGCGCCGATGATTCTCTTCAGGTTCTGGAAGTGATCATCGGGAGACATATGATTCAGGCTGCCCCCCATGGAATATGTAACATTATAATTGGTAACATCCACCATCAGATACAGGTCGTCGCCGCGGACTGAGTGCTTCAGCTCGCCCTTGGCCTCTCCGGATCCGAATCTGGGCGTGATAGAATCGATAATGTAGGAATCTCTCTGATATCCCTCGAACACCATGCTGCTCTTGTGTTCGCTCTCGCGTTCCCTTCTCCAGCGCACCAGCCATTCGTCCACCATTTTGCCGAGCTCTGTGCAGCCGACCAGCGGAATCAGCGCCAGCGGTCCCACCGGTATCGTCTCAATCTCTTTCTCGCTCTGGTATCCTCTCTCCCAATCCGTCATTTAGTCCTCCGTCCTGTGGCCTGTCCTGTTGTCGGTTTCATATCAAAAAATGAATTCAATTGTAATACACCGGCATGATAACATGACCGAACTGCATCGTCAATACTCACCCGCCGATTCCCAGAAGCTTTCTTCGAATTCGGATATCCTCCCCATACAGCGGAATGATCTGATACCCGCTGACGATCCGCGACATCACCCTGTCGGTAAACTCATCCCGCATCTGGTTGGTGGGAAGATTCGTGGATATGATGGTTCCTTTCTTCGCGAGGAGGCGGTCATTGACCAGATAAAACAGCTGGGAAACCGTGAATGTATTGACCAGCTCCGTCCCCAGATCGTCGATAATCAGGAGATCGCACTCTGTCAGATACTCCGACCGGGTGCCGTCCTCCTCTTCCTCCCGGGAAAACCGTTCCTTTGAAAAAATGTCAAACATCTCCGCCGCGGACAGATACACCACGCTGAAGCACTGCTCTATCAGCTCCCTGGCGATACAGTTGGAGAGAAAGGTTTTGCCGAGGCCGGTCCGGCCGGTAAAGAGAAGGTTCCCCTTCTTTTTCGGAAACTCCTCCACATACCGGAGGCACATATCCCGCACCATCTCCATATATTCCCGCACCGTCTTTCCGGTGCGCGGGTCCTTCTCGCTGTTGTCGAAGAACTCCAGGCGGAAGGTATCAAAGTTTTCCTCCCGGAGAATCTCACGGATGTTGGACTGACGGTACAGGATTTCCGTCTCCTTCGCCCGGAAGCAGCGGCACTTGTGATTGTCCACGTACCCCGTGTCGCGGCATATGGGGCATCCGTACCGCATCTTCAGGTAATCCTCCGGATATCCTGCTGACCGCAGCAGCACCTCCCGCTGTTCCGTGAGGTCCGCGATGGTCTCCCGAAGCTTCTTCTGCGCATCCGGATCACCCTCCAGCCTGGCTCTCGCCGCCCTGAGGGCCGCCTGTCCCATCTCCGCGTTCAGCTCCCGCACCGCAGGGATCCTGCTGTATACCTCCTCTGTCCGGGCATCCAGCCTTCTCTTCTCCAGAAGCTGCCGCTCCTGATAGCTCCGCATGATGGACTCATACTGCGAATTACTCAGTCCCATCGTTTCCTCCCGCACTCCGGCTGAGCATATTCCAGACCATCTTGTCATAATCATATCCGTGGCTCTCGAAATTATCAAACCGGGTGGCTTTCTGTCCTCCGGTCTTCCGGGGATTCCGGCCGCCGTCTCTTGTACGGCGCTCCTCCTCGGTGCTTCTCGCCCGGTCCTGGGCCTCTATGTCGGAAAATGTCTTCACTCCGGCATCCTTCCAGTCCCTGAGAATTCTCTCCGCATAGGGGAAGCTGGGCTTATGGATCCTCTCCAGCGTCCTGTTGCAGGCCTCTATCACGATCTTCTCGTCAAAGCCGAATTCCTCAAACCAGCGCCGGATACTCTCCTTCTCGCTGTTTCCCGGATTCCGGTCATTCAGCCCCATGGCCTTCATCACCGCAAATACCCGACGGTTATAGCTGCGGGAAGCCTCTCTGGCTTCCTCCGCCGTGCGGATCCCCCGGTCCTTCCAGTTCAGGGCCACGGTCTCCGCGTACCGGAGACTTGTATGCCGGTTCTCCGCGCAGTACTCCATCAGGTATTCCAGAAGTTCCGCCGACATGCCCAGATTCTGATAGAGGTTCCCCAGAATCTCCGTATCGGTCTGGGTAAACAGCTTGTTCAGATACTGCTGGGCGATGTAGAGCAGCTGTTTGAACTCCTCGTCCCCACCGAGGGCCGCCATGTCCACCGTCCGGCGTTCCGGTTTCGGAGGCTTCTTCTGCCGGTTATCCTTCGCCGCCGGGGCGCTCCCGGAATTCTCCCTGCTGTCCTTATCCTGAACCGGCACCTTCTCCGCCGTATCCGGAACCACGCAGGCTCCTCCGGCAGCTTTCTCTTCCGCCTTCTCAGCAGGTTTCTCCGCCCGCGTCTCCGGAGTATCCTCCTCCAGCACGCCGGCCTTCTTCCAGTAGGCGAGGGCCCTTCTCACATCAGCCCCGGTCATATCCAGGGCGTCCGCGATCTCTTCCGCCTCCGCCTGCTCCGGCCCGCGCCTGAGCAGATAAAGATAGACCTTCACGAACTCCCCGTTGGCCTGCTTCATATATTCGTCAATAAAGCGGCCGGGTACCAGAACAGCATCCGCCCGCATCAGGTTTTTCCACATAAAACCACATCACCTCAGTTTTTCGGATAACCACATCATAGCACAATTCTCCCCCCGTGAAAATCGAACAATCATCCACACTTCCGTCCACACAGCCGGTGGATACCGGGTGGATAAGGGCAGAAAAAATCCACATAGTTTTCCATATACAATGTTGAAAACTATGTGGATATGGTGGATAACTTTTTATTTCAGCAGCTCTTCCCCAACCTTTACGATGTCTCCGGCACCCATGGTTATCAACAGGTCCCCGGGGACACAGTGCTCTTTCACAAACTCCTCGATTTCCACAAAGGTCGGAATGAACCAGGCTTCTTTTCCCATTATTTTCAGTCTGGCAGCGATATCCCCGTAGCTCACCCCGAAGGTATTCGTCTCCCGGGCCGCGTAGAT
>JAGBNL010000061.1 GCA_017634415.1 Clostridium sp. | reverse complement strand
TGACGCCATCCAGCGCCTTGACACCGGGGAAGTACTTTTTGACTCCCTTCAGTTCCAGTTTATACTCCGCCATTTTTCCCCTCCAGAAAACTGTAAAACAAAGGCCAGTCCAGGTGCAGATAAGTGCACCCGCACTGGCCCAAAACGTGTTTGAATTAAGTTATTCGAACAAACTTACTTTACGCTGTCAAGAACAGACTGAGCGTTCTCAGTGGTAACCTTGACATAGTCGCAGCCGATGTAGTGCTCGTTGTCCTCGCCTTTTACATAAGCGATGGCAGCGTCAGCAGCACTGTGGGACTGTGCAAAGTGGTCGTTGAATACGGTACCGGTCATGGTTCCTGCGATAACATCCTCAAGAGCCTCGGACAGAGCGTCAACACCTACCAGGTAGATGTCGGTACCAACGGTACGGCCTGCAGCCTGGATAGCCTGAAGAGCACCAAGAGCCATAGCGTCGTTGTTGCAGAATACAACTTCTACATCATTGCCGTACTGTGCAAGGGAGTTAGCAACGAGCTGCTGTGCCTGCTCCTGCTGCCACATACCAACCTGCTCATCCAGCTTGTTAACCTCAAGACCTGCATCCTCAAGAGCCTTGATGGAGAACTCGGTACGATACTGAGCATCTACGTTCTCCGGGTCACCCTTGATCATGATGTAATCGATCTTGCCGTTACCGTTGAAGTCAACCTTCTCAAGGCCAAGGTCAGCAATGATTTCGCCCTGCATGGTACCGGACTGACGAGCGTCGCATCCAACATAGCAGACCTTCATGTTGTTGTCAGCCCATCTCTGCTCTTCCTGAGCATCCGGCTCACGGTTGATGTAAACCAGCGGGATGTTTGCGTCAGCTACCATGTCTGTGATGGTTGCTGCGGAAGAAGAGTTAACCGGGTTGATGATGAGAACGTCAACACCCTGGGTAATGAAGTTCTGGATCTGGTTGGTCTGGGTAGCCTGGTCGTTAGCGCCATCAACGATGGTGATGTTCTCAGCCTTGAAGCCCTGGCCCTCAAGATAGGTCTGAAGCTCATTTCTGAACAGGGTCATGAAGTTATCGGAGAACTGGTAAATGCAAACGCCGACCTTCTTGTCAGCAAGATCACCGGAAGCTGCCTCTGCTGCTGCCTCTGCGGTTTCCTCTGCTGCCTCGGTCTCTGCTGCTGCCTCAGTCTCTGCTGCTTCGGTAGCTGCCTCGGTAGCTGCCTCAGTAGCTGCTGCGGTCTCCGGTGCAGAAGAAGAGCATCCTGCCATCATGGTTGCTGTCATAGCAACTGCTGCCATAACGCTGACTAATTTTTTCATGATACGTTTTCCTCCTTAAAAAGATTTGTGCAGAATATCTGCACACTCTGTTTACAGGTCTCATTATAAGAATTCCAGATACGAAAAAAAATAGGATTTTCTTCTTATTTCCTAGAAAATCCTATTTCTTTTCAGCTATTGTTTTGCAATATGCACAAAATTGAGCATGTTGTTTTGGCTATTTTTGCCAAAACGCATCTTCCCATGGATGTAAAATTCTCTTCTGTCCCTTTGGCCGCAGCCGGATTCCTCCGGCTTACTGCACGCAGATGGCGCCGGCCTGGCGGATACCCATGTTGTAGATATTCTCTCTTCCCACAAAGGGCGCCAGATACCGGGTGAAGTCCTCCGTATCCTCCTTCGGCACCACGCACATCACCACGCCGGCGAATCCGCCGCCGTGGATCCGGCAGGCGCCCCGGCCCTTCTTCTCAAAGTAGGTCTCCGCCAGCGCCAGGGTCAGCGGGATGGACTGCTCCTTCGGATCCGAGATGACATATCCGTTCTGCAGCCATTTCCAGGAGGAGTTGCCGCCCTCCCGGATGTAATCCATCATCTTCTCATTCTCTCCCTTCTCCAGGGCCTTCACCGCCTCGTCCACCCGGCGGCACTCCTCATAATAATGAAGGGCCCGGAGCATGGCGCGGTCATTGCCCACCTGCTTTCTGATCTCCGGAAGCTTCTGAAGGAACTGCTCCTCCGTGGTCTCGCAGAGATTCTGTGCGCCCAGGGCCTTCGCCGCCGCCCGCATCTCTCCGGGGATGGAGGAATACTCTTCGCTCAGGTCGGAATGTCCCTTGCCGGTATTGATAATCAGCAGATCGCAGCCCAGCTGGCTGAAGGAGAAATCCATCTTCTCGTATTTTACGCCGTCGGAGAAATCCAGAAGGATGGTGCTGCCCACGGCGCAGGCCATCTGGTCCATCAGCCCCGAGGCCTTCTCCCAGTACACATTCTCCGCGAACTGTCCCATCCGGGCATAATCCGGGTAATCAATCTTTCCTTCATTAAAGAAATGATCCAGCACAGCGCAGACCATCATCTCAAAGGACGCGGAGGAGCTTACCCCCGCTGCCCGAATAACCTTCGTGGAGGCGTAGGCGTTGAATCCGCCGGTGCGGTAACCGAACTTCTGCGCCGCCTTCACGATGCCGGCCACCAGGGAAACGCTGCCCTGGCAGGTGGGCACCTCATCCAGCCGGTTTGTATCCACCACGATGGGGCGCTTGTAGCCCTCGCTGATGATGGTGATTTTTCCGTCATCCGTGGGAGATGCTGCGCAGATGGTGTCCAGCGTGATGCTGGCCGCCAGAATTCTCCCGCCGTTGTGATCCGTATGATTGCCGATGATCTCCGTCCGTCCGGGAGCCGAGAAGAAGTGGGCCGGCGCGCCGCCGAACTTCTCTGCGAACTGCTCCTCCAGGTTCCGGTATCTCTCTGCGGCCTCCTGTGCCTCTTCCCCGTATATTTCCTGCAGTCTCTCTGTATTCACCATGACTCTGTCCTCCGGTTTTCTTATCGTATCACCTTATCCCCGGGCTTCCGCACCCGGGTTCCGGGATGCTTATCCCTTTTCCGTCATTCTGTATCCGTTCACCGTCATCACGGCAATCCGGTTCCCCAGATTGTCCGTCACCTCACACTCCGCGAAGCAGGTGTGCCGCCCGTCCTGAACGATGCGGGCTTCCGCATAGAGTATATCACCCTTTGCGGCTTTGAGAAAGCTGATCTGGCTGGAGAGGGTAAATGTCATCGGCCGCTCCACATTGGATGCCACCGCAAAGGCAAAATCCGCCATGGTGAAATACACCGACCCCATGACGCGGCCTCCGGCGTTCTGATGACGCCCCTCGATATTCAGGCTGACTCTCGCGTAATTCTCCCGCGCCTCCTCGATGTGAATGCCCGTGGCATCCGTGGCGTAACGGTCGTTTCTGAAGAATTCCCTTGCGCTCTCCGTATCCTTTACCGGACCCATGTTCTTTTCCCTACTTTTCTGCAGATTTTTCTTCAACCCGTCTCATCATAACAGAGTCCGGTGACATTTTCCATATGCTGTTTTTATATAGAAAGTCGTAATAATTTCTTTCTTGCGTCCTCTGTTCGCCTGTGCTATTATCTGAGTGTATTAATACAACTAGTATACTTTAGACAGGAGGTACCAAGTGATTCTGATAGATTATCAGGACAGCCGCCCCATCTACGAGCAGATCGTGGACCGGTTCCGCATCCTCATCCTCAGCGGCGTGCTGCGTCAGGATGACCCCATGCCCTCGGTAAGGAAGCTGGCCATGGAGCTCTCCACCAATCCCAACACGGTGCAGCGGGCCTACACGGAGCTGGAGCGCCTGGGCTTTATCTACACGGTCAAGGGCCGGGGGAATTTTGTCCGCGGCGGCGCATCCCTGAAGGAGGTCCGCTACCGGGAGCTCCGGGGACAGATGGAGGGAATTCTCAGAGAAGCGGAGGAGAGCGGCATCTCCCGCCGCGCCCTTCTCACGGATCTGCTGGAGGAAGCGGACGCTTCCGGCAAAGAACAGTAAGGAGAATATGATTATGATACAGATGGAACATCTCGGAAAATCCTTCGGCGATATCTGCGCCGTCGATGATATTTCCATGGAAATCCGCGAGGGAGAGGTCTTCGGTCTCATCGGCACCAACGGCGCCGGCAAGTCCACCCTGCTCCGGATGGTATCCGGCGTCATGAAGCCGGACAGAGGCACGGTGCTGGCGGACCGGCAGAAGGTCTACGATAATCCGGCGGCGAAGCAGAATCTCTTCTTCATCGCGGACGAGCCCTATTTCTTCCCCAACAGCACGGCGTCCGACATGAAGCAGTATTACCGGACGGTGTATCCGGCCTTTGATACGGCCCGGTTTGACAGGCTCCTCTCCGACTTCGGCCTGGATCCGGCCCGGAAGATTTCCCACTATTCCAAGGGCATGAAGAAGCAGCTTTCCATTCTGCTGGGACTCTGTGCCTCCACAAAATATCTGCTCTGCGACGAGACCTTCGACGGCCTCGATCCGGTGATGCGTCAGGGCGTGAAGGCCCTCTTCGCCGGGGATATGGTGGAGCGGGGACTGACCCCGGTCATCGCCTCCCACAACCTGCGGGAGCTGGAGGATATCTGCGACCATGTGGGCCTTCTCCACCGGGGCGGCGTGCTGCTGTCCCAGAATGTGGAGGACATGAAGCTGGGCATCCAGAAGGTGCAGTGCGTCTTCGCCGATGAGACCGGCTTTTCCCGGGCCGCGGCGAGGCTTACCCTTCTTAACGTAAAGCAGACCGGACAGCTTCACACCATTACCGTGCGGGGCTCCCGGGAAGAGGTGCTTTCCGCCTTCCGGGACGTGGATACCGTATTTTTCGAGCTTCTTCCGCTGACGCTGGAGGAAGTATTTATCAGTGAAACGGAGGTCGTCGGCTATGACATCAAGAAATTCATCCTCAGCTAGCTTTATTTCCGGCCAGCGGGAGCTTCTCCGGCGCCGCATGTGGCCCTTTGCCCTGTGTCTTCTGCTGTTTGCGCTCCAGCACGTGGCGGGTACCTTTCTCGTTCTGAGCTCCACCCGCACCACCATGGAGAACAGCGGTCTCTACAGCGCCGCGGAGATTGCGAGAGAGCTTCAGGCCGACGCCAGCCTGCTGCTGGGACTGCGTTCCCTCTCCTCCGTTATCACCGTGGTTCTCGCGATAGTACTGGCGATCCAGGGCTATGCGTGGCTTATGAGCCGGCAGGAACTGGACTTCTACGAGAGCCAGCCGGTCTCGAGACGGAGCCATTTTTTCAGTGTATGGGCCAATAATCTCCTGATCTATCTGTTAAGCTACCTCTCCACCATGCTGCTGGCCCATCTGGTGGCCGCGGGTCTGGGCGCCCGGACGGAGATGAGCGGCGTGGTCTTTGCGGAATCCATGGTGCAGGCCCTCCGGTCCCTGCTGCTCTTCCTGGGGATTCAGGCTGTTGCCATGCTTGCTGTGATGCTGACGGGCAACATCATCATTTCCCTGCTGGCCGCAGCTGTGCTGCTGCTCTATGAATTCTTCTTCCGGCTGCTCATAGAAGGTCTCCGGGAGGAGTTCTACCGCACCTTTGTAACCCGGGACATCCTGGAATTCATGCCTGTCCTCTCCCCCCTCCGCTGGTATCTGGAGGGCACGGGAAAGGCGGCGGAGTACATGCAGAGCGCAGGATATCTGGGAGAATCTTTCTCCGAGCCTGGGATTCTCGGCCGCGCCGTGTCCCTGATCCTTCCCTGTGAGGCGGCTAATCTTCTGCTGACGGCAGGACTCATGGCCGCGGTGTACTTCTGCTATCACATCCGGAAGAGCGAAAGCGCGGGCTCCGCGGTTATCTTCCGGCCGGTGCGGGGTGTGGTGCGCATCGCCATCGCGGTGCTCCTGGCCCTCTTTACCGGAAGCGTCCTCTACAATATCAACAGCGAAGTGAAGAGCTACGGAACCGCCGCAGCCATCATCGGCATCGTGATCATGGCCGTGATCATGGCCTGTGTGATGCAGATTATCTACGAGTTCAACTTCAGGGCCCTGTTCCGGCATCCCTGGGAGATTGCTCTTGCGGCCGGTCTGGGCATCCTCATCTTCTGCGTCTTCCGGTTTGACCTGACCGGCTACGACCGCAGAATTCCCTCCCCCTCCTCGGTGGAGAGCTGCAGCGTATCCGTGAGCGACTGGTTTAACCAGTATTACGATGAAGAGGGACAGAACCTGAGCGCGGAGGAATATTTCCGGGATCACATGATCCTCACGGACACGGCAGCGGTTTTTGCCCTGGCGGAGGCCGGCATCGACGAACTGCAGAAGGATCCGGACGGCAGAAATCCCGACCCCTGGATGCAGATCCTCTTCCGTCAGAAGAACGGGAAGATGGTGCGGCGCACCTTCCCCGTCCCTGCAGACAGCCCGGAGGTGCTCGACAGAGTCCTCTCCTCGGAGGAATATCTCAGAGGACAGTATCCTCTGTGCGGGGAGGATTATCTCGCCGGACAGAAAAAGAATCTCACATATCTCTATGATGCCGGCTGGGTGCAGATGGAAAGCAGTGAGGATCTCTACGACGAATTCCGGGATGCCTACATGAAGGATCTGGACCGCTACAGCTATTCTCTGGCCCATGAGGAATTCTCCATCGGGACCATCACCCTGGAGTGCCGGAATCAGCAGGGCTACGTCCGGGCAAACCAGAGCTATGAGGTCTATCCTTCCTATGAGGCGACCATCGGCTTCCTGAAAGCCCACGAGATGTGGGCGGAACCCACGCCTCCCGCAGAGGCTGTGTCTCTCATCTCTCTCTGGGACAATGACGCCTGGGCGAAGGCAGAGGGAGAAGCTTCGGACGCGGACATCCGCATAACGGATCCTGCCGAGATACAGGCCATCCTGGATGCCTCCGTTCCCGGACCTGTACGAAGCGTCTGGCACACCGCGGACCAGTATGATCGCAGATATGATGTCACCGTACACATTTCCCAGGATTATCTGAACAGCTTCCGGAAGGATCACCCCTCCGTCCAGACCTCTGTCGAAGGCGGAGAAACGATACGGCGCCTCCTGGCGGGACAGGTCCCCGCGTTTCTCAAGTAACAGTAACGATTCAGCACCCCGGCCCCGGGCTGCTTTGCAGCCCGGGGTGTCGGTGTCCGGAGGCGCGGCTGCTGTCCCTTCGGGCCGGCAGCCGTGCCTTGGCCACCCGGAAATCACGCGCAAAATCTGCCTGACAAGCAAGCTTCTCGTTCAGATTTTGCACATGATTTCCTGGGCGCTGAATTATTACGGCAGATAATTGTTTCATGCATATCCGGTTTTTCATGCAAATCCACCGGATATGCATTTTTTATACTGTAGAAAACGACGGGGAATGTCCTTCGGCGAACTTTAATTTTTGTGTAGCATTTTTCCCCTCCCTTCCGTATAATAGATCTGATAATTTGGCAAGCAGCATGCACCCGCTGCATTTATCCGGACCCGGAGGGAATACATTCTTTCCTCTCCTGCTTCCGGCAAATGGCGCGGTGGACAAATCAGCTAATATTTATACAGGAGGAAATCAGATGCCACAGAGAACAGATATTCACAAAATACTGATCATCGGCTCCGGTCCCATCATCATCGGCCAGGCCTGTGAATTTGACTATTCCGGCACCCAGGCGTGCAAGGCGCTTCGGAGTCTCGGATATGAGATCGTTCTTGTCAATTCCAACCCTGCCACCATCATGACCGATCCGGAAATGGCGGATGTGACCTACATCGAGCCCCTGAATGTGGATCGTCTCGAGCAGATCATCGCAAAGGAGCGTCCCGACGCCCTTCTGCCGAACCTGGGCGGCCAGTCCGGCCTGAATCTCTGCGCGGAACTTAATAAAGCCGGCGTTCTGGACAAGTATAATGTCCAGGTTATCGGCGTTCAGGTCGATGCTATCGAGCGCGGCGAGGACCGCATCGAGTTCAAGCAGACCATGAATGAGCTTGGTATTGAGATGGCCCGCAGCCAGGTTGCCTACTCTGTGGAAGAAGCGCTCTCCATTGCCGACGAGCTGGGATATCCCGTCGTCCTGAGACCCGCATACACCATGGGTGGTGCCGGCGGCGGCCTTGTTTATAATAAGGATGAACTGAAGACTGTCTGCGCAAGAGGCCTTCAGGCAAGCCTTGTGCACCAGGTTCTCGTCGAGGAGTCCATCCTCGGCTGGGAAGAGCTGGAGCTGGAGGTTATCCGCGACAGCGCCGGCAACATGATCACCGTCTGCTTCATCGAGAACGTGGACCCCATGGGCGTGCACACCGGTGATTCCTTCTGTACCGCACCGATGCTGACCATCTCCGAGGAGGTGCAGAAGCGCCTTCAGGAGCAGGCCTACAAGATTGTAGAGCACGTCGGCGTCATCGGCGGCACCAACGT
>JAGBNL010000060.1 GCA_017634415.1 Clostridium sp. | reverse complement strand
ATGCAGCCATGAAGGCAGCAGGCACCGAGTCCTTCGGTTACACCGAGGATGAGATCGTTTCCTCCGATGTTATCGGCATGAAGTACGGTTCTCTGTTCGATGCAACCCAGACCATGGTTTCCCAGATTGCGGATGACCTCTATCAGGTACAGGTTGTTTCCTGGTATGACAACGAGAACAGCTACACCTCTCAGATGGTCCGCACCATCAAGTACTTCAGCGAGCTTGCATAATCGACGAGCCGCACATTAACGGATGACAGCCAGGGTCCGGCCTCCGAAGGGCCGGGCCCTGGTTTCTTTTTGGAGGTTTTTATCATGGGACTGAATAAGAAATCTGTGGATGATATCAATGTGAAGGGCAAGAGAGTTCTCTGCCGCTGCGACTTTAACGTTCCGCTGAAGGATGGAAAAATCACCGACGAGAACCGCCTGGTGGCAGCACTTCCGACCATTAAGAAGCTTATCGCCGACGGCGGAAAGGTTATTCTCTGCTCACATCTCGGAAAGCCGAAGGGCGAGCCGAAGCCGGAGCTTTCCCTTGCACCGGTGGCAGTGAGACTGTCCGAGCTTCTCGGCCAGGAAGTGAAGTTTGCGGCGGATCCGGAGGTTGTCGGACCGAACGCGAAGGCTGCGGTAGAAGCAATGAAGGACGGCGATGTTATTCTCCTGGAGAATACCCGCTACAGAGCAGAGGAGACCAAGAACGGAGAAGCATTCTCCAAGGACCTGGCATCCATCTGCGATGTATTTGTCAATGACGCTTTCGGTACCGCACACCGGGCACACTGCTCCAACGTGGGCGTAACCCAGTTTGTGGATACCGCTGCAGTCGGCTATCTGATGCAGAAGGAGATCGAGTTCCTCGGCAACGCCGTGGAGAACCCGGTTCGTCCCTTTGTGGCCATCCTCGGCGGCGCCAAAGTGGCGGATAAGCTGAATGTTATCTCCAACCTGCTGGAGAAGTGCGACACCCTGATCATCGGCGGCGGCATGGCCTATACCTTCATCAAGGCACAGGGCTGTGAGATCGGTACCTCCCTCTGCGACGACAGCAAGCTGGATTACTGCAGGGAGATGCTGGAGAAGGCACAGAAGCTGGGCAAGAAGATGATGCTTCCGGTGGATACCGTTGTGACCGACCATTTCCCGGATCCCATCGACGGAGATATCGAGACTGCAGTTGTGGATTCCGATAAGATCCCGGCAGACAAGATGGGCATGGATATCGGACCGAAGACCAGAGAGCTTTACGCTGAGGCAGTGCGCACCGCAAAGACCGTGGTGTGGAACGGACCGATGGGCGTGTTTGAGAACCCGATTCTCGCAGAGGGAACCCGCTCCGTGGCGAAGGCTCTTGCAGATACCGATGCCACCACCATCATCGGCGGCGGTGATTCCGCTGCAGCTGTCAACCAGCTGGGTTACGGCGACAAGATGACCCATATCTCCACCGGCGGCGGCGCTTCCCTGGAATTCCTTGAGGGTAAGGAGCTTCCGGGCGTTGTGGCAGCAAACGACAAGTAATATCTGAAAAATACATGAAATGACGGGCGGTGTCCTCCCGGCACCGACCGGAATCCGAATAAAGAAAGAGGTTGATTACCATGGGAAGAAGAAAGATTGTAGCAGGCAACTGGAAGATGAACATGACTCCCTCTGAGGCGAAGGATCTGGTAGCCCTTCTTGCTCCGCTGGTTCAGAATGACGAAGTGGACGTGGTTTACTGCGTGCCTGCCATCGACATTATCCCGGTGGTTGAGGCAGTGAAGGGAACCAATGTGGAAGTCGGTGCTGAGAACCTGTACTTCGAGGAGAAGGGTGCCTATACCGGAGAGATTTCCCCGAACATGCTGGTGGATGCAGGCGTCAAGTATGTCATCATCGGCCACTCCGAGAGAAGAGAGTACTTCAAGGAGACCGACGCGGACATCAACAAGAAGGTGCTGAAGGCCTTCGAGCACGGCCTTACCCCCATCGTATGCTGCGGCGAGACTCTGACCCAGAGAGAGCAGGGCATCACCATCGACTGGATCCGCCAGCAGGTGAAGATCGCATTCCAGGGCGTAACCCCGGAGCAGGCGAAGAAGGCTGTCATCGCTTACGAGCCCATCTGGGCCATCGGCACCGGCAAGACCGCTACCACTGAGCAGGCAGAGGAAGTCTGCTGCGCAATCCGCACCTGCATCTGCGAAGTATTCGGCAAGGAAGTTGCTGATGAGATCCGCGTACAGTACGGCGGTTCCGTCAACGCAGGCAACGCGGCCGAGCTGTTCGCACAGCCGGATATCGACGGCGGCTTAGTCGGCGGCGCATCCCTGAAGGCTGACTTCGGAACGATTGTCAACTACCAGTAAAATGTATGGACTGCCGCAGTTGTGCATATTCTGCATCAAACAACTCTTCCGGGGACCGCTTGCGCTTAGCCCTCGCGCAGCGGCACTAAGGCTCGTGGAACACCTCGCCAAGTGCCGGCGCTGCGGGATGTCCCCTTTAGAGTATTTGATGCATCATATGCATCTGCATGCGGCAGTCTTTCTCTATTGATGAGGAAAGTTGGTATGAACAAGAGACCTACAGTACTGATGATACTTGACGGCTTCGGCCTGAATGAGCGCACAGAGCACAATGCAATTGCTCTGGCCAACAAGCCGGTGCTGAATCAGCTGATGAAGGACGGCCCCTTTGTGAAGGGCTATGCCAGCGGTCTGGCGGTCGGTCTTCCCGACGGTCAGATGGGCAACTCCGAGGTCGGCCACATGAACATGGGCGCCGGCCGGGTGGTATACCAGGAGCTGACCAGAATCTCCAAGGAGATCGCGGACGGCGACTTCTTCGAGAATCCGGAATTCCTGGCGGCTGCTGAGAACTGCAAAAAGAACGGTTCCTCCCTTCATCTGTTCGGACTGATCGGACCCGGCGGCGTGCACAGCCACTCCGAGCACCTCTACGGACTTCTGGAGTTCGCGAAGCGCCAGGGCCTTACAAAAGTCTACGTCCACTGCTTCCTGGACGGCAGAGATACGCCGCCCACTTCCGCAAAGGGATATGTGGCGGAGCTGGAAGAGAAGATGAAGGAGATCGGCGTCGGAGAAGTGGCTTCCGTGATGGGACGCTACTACGCCATGGACCGTGACAAGAACTATGACCGCGTGGTGAAGGCATGGGATGTCCTCACAAAGGGTGAGGGCGTGTCTGCCCAGAGCGCCACAGGCGGCATCCAGGCATCCTATGACAGCGATGTGACCGATGAGTTTGTCATCCCCTTCTATGTGGAGAAGGATGGAAAGCCCACCGCCACCATCCAGGACGGCGATTCCGTGATTTTCTTCAATTTCCGCCCCGACCGGGCAAGAGAGATCACCCATGCCTTCTGCGATGATGAATTCGATTTCTTCCCGAGAGAGAAGAGACCTGACATTGTCTATGTGTGCTTCACGGATTACGATCCGCTGATTCCCAACAAGCTGGTGGCATTCAAGAAGCAGGAGCTTAAGAATACCTTCGGCGAATACCTGGCGGCCCACAACATGACCCAGTGCCGCATCGCGGAGACGGAGAAGTACGCGCATGTCACATTCTTCTTCAACGGCGGCGTGGAAGAGCCGAACCCCGGCGAGGACCGTGTTCTGGTTCCCTCCCCGAAGGAGGTTCCCACCTACGATCTGAAGCCCCAGATGAGTGCGCCGCAGGTCTGCGACAAGCTCTGCGAGGCCATCCGCTCCGGCAAGTATGATGTCATCATCAT
>JAGBNL010000059.1 GCA_017634415.1 Clostridium sp. | reverse complement strand
TACGACCCTGGAGACGGTGCGCCGGATTCACGATGAATACGGCGGCGGCACGATCCTCGGCGTCTCCAACATTTCCTTCGGCCTCCCGAAGAGAGAGTATGTCAATGCCGTCTTCTTCACCATGGCGATGCAGAGCGGCCTTTCCGCGGCCATCATCAACCCGAACAATGCGGCGATGATGCGCTCCTGGTATTCCTTCCGGGCCCTCACTGCCCGGGATCCTCACTGCGGGGATTATATCCGCGTCTACAGCGCGGAGGCGGAGCGGGAGAAGGCGGAGAAGGAGGCCCGGGCGGCGGAGGCGCAGCAGGCAGGCGCAGGTACGGCAGGGAAAGCGGACAAAGCCGCCCCGGAAAGTGCGGGTTCAGCCGCAGGCGGCGCTGTCACGGCAGCCCCGGAAGGTGCAAAGCCGGCAAATGGTGACATTGACCTGGCAGGAAAAACTGAAATAACGGGCGGCAGCAGAAGCGCGGGCGGAAGCATTTCCCGGCAGGGGGCCGGCGGCAGCCTGATGCGGGCCGTAGAGCGGGGCCTTAAGGATCAGGCCGCGAAGGCCGCAGTGAATGTACTGGCGGAGGAGGAACCCCTGGAGGTTATCAACCGGTATATGATTCCGGCGCTGGATACGGTCGGTAAGCGGTTTGAGGCGGGAACCCTATATCTTCCGCAGCTTCTCATGAGCGCGGACGCGGCGAAGGCTGCCTTTGATGTGATTAAGGCGCAGCTCGGCGATGCCGGCGGAGATGCGGCGAAGAAGGGAAACCTCATTCTCGCCACGGTGGAGGGCGATATCCATGACATCGGCAAGAATATCGTGAAGGTGCTGCTGGAAAATTACAGCTTCGAGGTCATTGACCTGGGGAAGGACGTGGCGCCGGACCGCATCGTGGAAGAGGCGGTGTCGCGGCATATCCGGCTGGTGGGTCTTTCGGCGCTTATGACCACCACCGTGCCTGCCATGGAGGAGACAATAAAGAAATTGCGAAAAGAGGCGCCATGGGTTAAAATAATGGTGGGCGGTGCCGTTCTGACCGCGGATTACGCGGAAACCATCGGGGCGGACTGTTACTGCCGCGACGGTATGGCGTCGGTGAATTATGCACAGAAAGTTTTTGAATATGCAGAGTAATATTTTGTAAACTTCTGCATACGAATCGGCTTACGGATACAGTGTACGGGAAAGATCGGAAATGCTATACTTTTTTCGGATGGAAAACTGGCAGGATTCCGGTCTCCCCGGCGGCGTTCCATGTATATGCCTGACGGCGAAGGGGGAGGAATTATGCTTAGCAGAGAGATTACTGTAATTAATCCTACGGGGCTGCATCTTCGGCCCGCCGGTCTTCTGGCTGCAACTGCGATGAAGTTCAGCAGCAGTATCATCATCAAGCATGAGCAGAAGACCATCGATGCCAAGAGTGTCATCAACGTGATGGCGGCAGGCATCAAAAAGGGGACGACGGTGACGCTGATCTGTGACGGTGCCGATGAGGAGAAGGCGATGAAGAAGCTGACGGACCTTATCGAGAGCGGACTCGGCGAGTTGACCACCAGATATTAATTATCATTTTTCATATTTTTAGCAGAGTAGGGGTGTCAGCGTAAGGAAGGCGGAGGAATCCGCGATTCCGCAGTGCCGGCAGGACAGGGAGTTGTCTGCCGGACAAGAACGGCCTGTAATCCTCTGATGGTGCGGTATCGGCCGGACCGGAGGTCGGAGACATCAGGAACCCGCATGTTTGACATTCCGCATCCCGCTGCATGAAAGAGTTTTTTGTCTCCTTCTGCCGCGGAAGCTGTGCAGAAGGAGATTTTTTATGAATACAATGACGGATCTCTATCGTGCATCCTTCGCGGAACTGAAAAATGTCAGAGTGATCACGCTGACGGCCATGATGATGGCGCTCTCGGTCGTTCTGGGGTATTTTACCCTGGATGTGGGCCCCTATCTCAAAATCGGGTTCGGCACCATCGTGAACCAGTTTGTCTGTTCCATGTTCGGGCCGGTTGTGGGCGTGATTTACAACGGGCTCCTGGACCTCATCAAATACATGGTGAAGCCTACGGGACCATTTTTCCCGGGCTTTACCCTGAACGCCATGCTGGCGGGGCTTATCTACGGTACGGCATTCTACCGGAAAAAGCTGACATTTCCCAGAATCCTTGCGGCGGAGTTTGTGGTCTGCCTTGTCTGCAACGTGATTCTGAACACCTGGATGCTTTCTTTCCTGTACGGCAAGGGCTTCATGGTCCTTCTGCCGGCGAGACTTCTGAAGAATGCCATCCAGTGTCCGGTGAACGCGGCCCTGTTCTGGTTCATCATGGGCCGGCTGGAGAAGACCGGCATTATCAGGGGCTTCCGGAATGTGTAAAGATTTCACGAAGGCTTCATACTTCTGTAAGCAGATGTTTATTTACCAGAATGCAGGACTATGATAAAATTTGATTAGGCAAGGTAACGATTGAGATTCCCCGGTCTCGTCCCGGGGCAGTAACGATAGCGGTTCAAAAGTACGCCGTATGGCGTACTTTCCTATATCCGGAAGAGGTTATGACAATGAGTGAAAAGGTAAATGAGCGCGGGCACCGCATCCCGCAGCCGGATCCGGCGAATTTTCTCGCGCCGCTGGATGAGAAGAGTTCCGTAAAGAAAGTGATTGGCGTTGTCAGCGGCAAGGGCGGCGTCGGAAAGTCTCTGGTAACTTCTCTTCTTGCGTGCGCCATGCGGCGTAAGGGAGCGAATGTCGGCATCCTGGATGCGGATATTACGGGCCCTTCGATTCCGAAGAGCTTCGGAATTCATAATCAGCTTACGGTGGCTTACGGCAAGCTGATGGTACCGTCTGTTTCTGACACGGGGATTCATGTGGTTTCCGCCAACCTGGTGCTGGAGGATGAGACAGAGCCGGTGATCTGGCGCGGTCCCGTGGTGGCCGGCGTGATCAAGCAGTTCTGGTCCGAGACCCTGTGGCAGGATATTGATTATATGTTTGTGGACATGCCGCCGGGCACGGGTGATGTGCCGCTGACCGTGTTCCAGTCCCTGCCGGTGGCCGGAATTATCGTGGTGACTTCTCCTCAGGATCTGGTGACGATGATCGTTCAGAAGGCCGTAAATATGGCGGAGAAGATGAATGTCCCGATTCTCGGCATCGTGGAGAACATGAGCTACATGACCTGCCCGCACTGCGGGGAGAAACTGTACATTTACGGTGAAAGCCACGTTGAGGAGGCGGCAGCGCCCCACGGACTGCCGGTTCTCGCCCGGATTCCCATCGACCCGCAGATCGCGGCGATGGTTGACCAGGGGAAGGTTGAATATGTGGAGGCGCCCTGGCTGGAGGATGCCGTGGCTGCCGTTGAGAAAGCATGATTCAGCAGGAGTCCTGCCGCAAGGCGTGCCCTGCGGAATCTGAAAGTAAGCGACAGGAGACATGATGAATAACAATCCGAATCCGAGCGGAGAGCTCAGTCAGGTTGCCATCAATGCGCCTGCGGAGATCGAAGTTCCGGAATCTATGATGGAGTTCGCGCAGCAGTTCCGCGAGAGTATGATGCGGTACAGCTGTGCGATACGCGAAGTGAAGACAAAGCTGGAAGTGCTGAATGATGACCTGTCCGTGCGGAAGTCACGCAACCCCATCGAGATGCTGAAGTCCAGAGTGAAGCGCCCCGAGAGTGTGGTGGAGAAGCTGCAGAGAAGGGGATTCCCGGTCAGCATCGAGTCCATGGAGAAGAATTTGGATGACGTGGCGGGCGTCAGGGTTATCTGCACTTTTATCGATGATATATATGATATCGGCCGGATGCTGGCCCTGCAGGATGATGTGAAGGTGCTGGCGGTCAAGGATTATATCCGCTGCCCGAAGGACAACGGATATCGGAGCTACCACATGATTGTGGAGGTGCCGGTCTTCTTCTCGGACCGGATGCGCCCGAGTCGGGTGGAGGTGCAGATCCGCACCATCGCCATGGATTTCTGGGCCAGCCTGGAGCATCAGCTCCGCTACAAGAAGCATCTGGAGATGGAAGACGCCAATGAGCTGGAAAACGAGCTCCGGGACTGCGCGGAGACCATCGCAGAGACCGACTGGCGGATGCTTGATCTTCGGCAGAAGATAGAAGAGAAGGGTATCATCGAGAAGCTGGATGCGTGGAAGAAGCTGGGCCAGTAGGCTGAAGGCCCGGTAAAATAAAAAAAGAACAGAGAATCATTGTGTGCTATGCACAGCAAAAGGCGGTTCTGCGGAACCGCCTTTTTGATGCATCTTTTTTAGGGAAGGCAAGATTGCTGCATCCTGACAGCTCATCCGGAGTCTGCAGGATGCAGTCAGCTTGCCGGATTGTTCCGGAGGTGCATCTTTCCGGGGGTGATGGGGCTGTGAGGATGCGTCCAACTTGCCGGATAGTTCCGAGGTTGCATCTTTCCGGGGGTGATGGGGCTGTCAGGATGCGTCCAACTTGCCGGATAGTTCCGGGCGCGCATCTTCATGGGGGTGATGGGGCTGTCAGGATGCGTCCAACTTGCCGGATAGTTCCGGGTGCGCATCTTTCCGGGGATGATGGGGCTGTCAGGATGCGTCAATTTGAGGGGAAGGCGAGATCACTGCATCCTGACGGTAATGTCCGTATAATGGTGTAAATTTGAATATAAAAGAGCCATAGGCTCATCTATCAGGTATAATGTAAGCGACCAAACCAACATAATACCGAGAGGAGAAAACTATGGCTCAACTCAATAT
>JAGBNL010000058.1 GCA_017634415.1 Clostridium sp. | reverse complement strand
CGGATACGGCGGGCCGGAATTTCTGGCGGCGGAGGAGAAGATGAGCTGGTACAACCGCCAGTGCTATCTGACCTCGGAGGAAGAGTTTGACGGGAATCAGTTCCTGGAATCCTTCTTTGACGCGGTCCGGGGAAGCCTTACCGCCATCGGCAGAAATGTTCCCCACCTGAAGGCCATGGGGGAAACCGCGGAGGGGGATATGGCAAAGCTTTCCCTTCTCGGGGTGGATTATCCCGTTCAGTTTGACCGGCGGCTTAAGGCTCCCTGCCGGAAACTCCGGGTCATCGTGAATGCCAGGGCCGTCTGCGAATCGGAGACGCTGGATAACCTGATGGACATTGCGCTCCGGGAGACGGTGAAGGCCTTCGGGCTGTCGCTGAGAGTGTTCTTTACAGAATGTTTCGGGATGATGGATGATGGATTTGACGAAGCGTAGATGGATGCGGCCGGGAGGTCCGGAACTGACGGAGGCCCTGCTTTCGCTGGGAAATGTTTCCGGAAAGAACCTTTCGGTGCTGGATGTGGGCGCAGGAGACGGCGCTGCCATGGAATACCTGGCCAAAATGCACCCGGACTGGAGCATCACGGGGCTTGACCCGGAACCTCCGCAGGGAGGGCGGCTCCCCATACAGGAAGGATATGCGGAGAATATCCCCGCAGAGGACGGCTCCCTTGACCTGGTTCTTATGGAGTGCAGCCTGTCGAAGTGCGGGGATCCTGAAAAGGCCCTTCTTGAGGTGCGCCGGGTGCTTAAGCCGGACGGAAAGCTTCTGCTGTCGGATATGTACTCCGGCCTTTCGGAGGAGGAGCTTCATGCGCTGGACCTGCCGGATGGAACCGGGGGCCTGATGGGGCGGCTGGAGACGGCAGAGATGATATGGTCCCGCATCACGGAGGCGGGATTTCTGGCGCTTCGGATGGAGGACTGTTCTGAGAACCTCGGGGACTGGGTGGCACAGACCATCATGGACGGAGAAGATATCGGGGCCTGCCTGGGAATATCCCTCCGGGACCTGAAGCGGGCAAAGTGCGGCTATTTTCTCTGTGCCGCCGTGATTTCTCCCCTCTGGGATACGCTTTCCTATGCCGGAATGAAGAGTCCCTTCTACCGGGAGAGAATTCCGGAAGAAATCTGCACCATGGAAGCCTTCCGGCAGCTTCCCTTCAGCACGGCGGAGGATATCCGGAAGAAACCGGAGGACTTCCTCTGCGTTCCCCCGAAGGAGGTGGCGCGGATCATCACATTGGGCACCTCCGGCTCCACCGGCATTGCCAAGAGGCTCTTCTTTACGGAGAAGGACCTTCTGCGCACGGCGGATTTTTTTGAGACGGGAATCCAGTACCTGGTGAAGCCGGGCTGGAAAATGACCGTATATATGGAGGGACCGGGCCGGTTTTCCGTGGGAGGACTTCTGAAGGAAGGGCTTTCCCGCATCCATTCGGAGGTGCGGGTGCACGGACTCATCCGGGACGTGGATGAGGCGGCCGCCGACGGCGCGGATGCCGACGCCTTCGTGGGCGTGCCGGGGCAGATGCATGTGCTGGCCATGGCCCACCCGGAGCTTCGGCCGAAATCGGTCCTGCTCAGCGCCGACTATGTGCCGGAGAGCGTGAAAGACTTTCTGGAGGAAACCTGGCACTGCCGGGTGTTCACCCACTGGGGCATGACGGAGACCGGATACGGCGGCGGTGTCCAGTGCGGGGCAAGAGAAGGATACCATCTGCGGACGGAAGACCTTTTTATCGAGGTCATTGACCCGGACACGGGGGAAAATGTAAAAGACGGCAGCTGGGGAGAACTGGTGCTGACCACATTTCACCGGGAGGCCATGCCCCTTATCCGGTACAGGACCGGTGATATCGGGCGGCTTCTTCCCGGAAAATGCGGCTGCGGGAGCCTGATCCCCAGGCTGGACAAGGTCCAGGGGCGGCTTCAGAACGTGATCCGCCCGTCCGGGGGAGGGATTCTCACGGTGCATCTGCTTGACGAGATTCTTCTCGGCATGGAGGAGGTGCAGGATTACAGCGCCCGCTGGGATGAGAATGCCCAGTGTCTTATCTTGACAATTGCGCCTCCGGCAGATCATAATTGCAGTAAAGAGAAGGTGGAAAAAAGGGTATATGAAAAGCTCGGGAAAACCTTCGGTATCCGGGTGGAGATCGGAGAGGTAAGCTTATATATCGGGTCCGGAAAACGGCAGATAAAGAGAATATAATCGGAACCGCTCAAAGCCGCGGGGGTCTCGCCCCTGCGGGGCGGGCTGAATGGAGGAAACAGCTATGTTTATTGCAGTGACGTCGACGACCGAAGAACTGGACGGCATCGTCCCGAAGACCTTTGAGGAGAGTCCCTTCCTCATGATCATTGATGCAGACAAGAACCAGATCATCAAGATCTACGGGAAGCAGGATGAGAAAAACATGGTATTTGCGCAGAAGGTGGTGGACCATGACTGTGAGGCCGTCATCTGCGGCCCCATCGAGAAGGAACCCTTTGAGCTGATGGCGGGAAAGATGGTCAGCCGCTATGACGGCAGCGGCCACACCGTGGAGCGGGCCTACAAGTATATGGTGCAGTACCGGCTGGAGCTGATACGGGATTATATCGGCGGTCCCGGCGCTGTGGGACACAGTCACGATTTTTCCTGTGAGTGCGGAGAAGAAGAGGAAGAAGAATGATGGATCGGAATACGGCGGCGGTCATTCTGGCAGCAGGGCGCTCGGAGAATATTGACGGCATCGCCTCCCTGCTGACCGTGGGACGCAGCACCATGATTCAGAGAGAGATTGACACCCTGAGAAAAGCGGGAATATCCCCCATCGTTGTGGTGACCGGCTATATGGCGGAGGAGCTGGAAAAGCATCTGTCCCACCGGGGCGCCGTGTTTGTGCGGAACGAAGAATATGAAATCTCCGAGATGCTGGACTCTGTGAGGATTGGACTGAGCGCACTGCCGGAGGAAACGGATCAGGTGCTGCTTGTGCCGGCGGATATGCCCATGATCAGCCCGGAAACCATCACGGCGGTGGCCGAAGGCTGCAGGAATGCGGCGGTCCCGGTCCATGAGGGAACTCTGGGGCATCCGCTCTGCATATCGAGATCCCTCTGGGACAGAATCCTTAAAAGCAGCGGCAGGGAAGGGCTGCGCGGCGTTCTGGCGGAGGCCGGAATTGCGGTAGAACAGATCCCGGTGGAGGATCCCGGCATTCTCATCGATACCAACAGCATGTCGGATTACGACCGGGTGCTGGCGCTGGAGAAAGAGCGCCGGCAGGAGCAGAAAACCTGGTTCCGGGCCGATATCGTGCTGGGACGGGAGGAGGAAGCCTTTAACGGGCTGACCGCATCCTTCCTGGAGGCGGCAGGCGAGTACGGGTCCATGCTGTCCGCCTGTGAAAAGTGCGGCATCTCCTACAGCAAGGGCTGGAAGATGGTCCGGGCCGCAGAGGAACAGTTCAACGTGGTCTTCCTGACAAGACAGCCCGGCGGAGCGAAGGGCGGGTCCTCGGAGCTCACGCCGGAGGGGCGCCGGTTTATCGCGGCATACCGCGCATTTGAGCAGAAAGTGAGAGAATATGCCGGGGAGATATACCCGGAATACGCTTCCGCCCTGTCCGGCGCGGGGGAAGAGAAAAGACATTGATTTCCCTGTTCAAGTTGTGTATACTGTAAGGACGCAGGGCCCCATATGGTCCTGAATTACAGGAACCGCTCAAAGACGCGGGGCGGGCAGAAGGAAGGTATGGAAAGGGAATGGTCAGAGTCGCGATAGATGCCATGGGCGGCGACAATGCGCCGGGCGAGATGGTGGAAGGCGCACTCCGGGCAGCCCGGGAACGCAGTGACATTCAGGTCATCCTGGTAGGACGGGAAAAAGACATAACGGACGAAATTCGCGCCCGGGGAGGCGCTCCGGACAATATCAGAATTGTCCCGGCGGAAGAAGTGGTGGAGATGGCGGAACCGCCAGTCAACGCCATCCGGCGAAAGAAGGACTCCTCCCTCGTGGTGGGAATGAAGCTGGTGAAGGACGGGGAGGCGGACGCCTTCTGCTCCGCCGGCAATACCGGAGCGGTTCTGGTAGGAGGACAGCTCATCGTGGGACGGATGAAGGGCGTGGACAGAGCGCCCCTGGCACCGCTCATCCCCACGGAAAACGGCGCGGCGCTGCTCATCGACTGCGGCGCGAATGTGGATGCAAGACCGAATCATCTTGTACAGTTTGCCCGGATCGGGTCCGTATATATGAAGAATGTGATGGGGATCCCTGAGCCCAGGGTGAGTCTGGTGAATATCGGCATGGAGGAGGAGAAGGGAAACGCGCTGGTGCGCGCGGCATACCCCATGCTCCGGGAGTGCGGCGATATCAACTTTACGGGATTTATAGAGGCCAGGGATATTCCTGCCGGGAAGGCGGATGTCATCGTGACGGAGGCATTTACCGGCAATGTGATCCTGAAGCTCTATGAAGGTCTCGGCAAAACCCTGCTCCGGAAGATGAAGAAGGGAATGATGTCCGGTCTGATCTCAAAGATCGGCGCTCTGCTGGTGAAGCCCGCCCTGAAGGAAACCCTGAAGGAATTCGATGTGTCGGAATACGGCGGCGCACCGCTCCTGGGCCTGAAGGGACTGGTGGTGAAGACCCACGGGAGCGCGAAGGCTACGGAGGTGCGCAACACGATTCTGCAGTGCGTTTCCTTTACCGAAAAGGACATAACCGGAAGAATCCGGGAGAGTATCGAGGCAGGTACTGTGCCGGATGAGACTTGAATTACAGCAGGTACGCCTGACGCGTACCTCTGAACCGCTCAAAGCCGCGGGGCTCTCGCCCCTGCGGGGCGAGCAGACAAAGCAGGTACGCCTGCCGCGTACCTTTGAACCGCTCAAAGCCGCGGGGCTCTCGCCCCTGTGGGGCGAGCAGACTAGGAGGATACAGAATTTATGGAATTTGAAAAGCTTCAGAGTATCATTGCTGAGGTGATGAGTGTAGACCCCGAAATGATCACCATGGAAACCAGGTTTACCGATGACCTGGGCGCAGATTCCATCGATGTTCTGCAGATAATCATGGGCATCGAGGATGCGTTTGAGATCGAGATTCCCACGGAAGAGACAGAGAAGATATTCACTGTGGGAGATGCAGTGGAAAAAATAAAGAACGCAATCAACTGATGGAAAGAAAGGGGCTGTCACATTAAGCATATTGAATCATCGAATGCGCTTAATGTGACAGCCTCTTCAGTTTTTGAAGTCCTGACAGGAGAGGAAATACAACATGGAAAAACAGGATCAGCTGGAACAGCTGCAGGCGGACACGGGGTATGTGTTCAGGAATCCGGAGCTTCTGAAGCAGGCCCTGACCCACAGCTCCTACGCCAATGAGAAGGGACTGGGGCACCTGGGGTGCAATGAACGTCTGGAATTTCTGGGAGACGCGGTGCTGGAGCTTATCTCCAGCGATTTTCTGTATCACCGCTACCCGGAGCTTCCGGAGGGGGATATGACCAAGACGAGGGCCAGTGTGGTCTGTGAGCCGACCCTTGCCATGTGCGCTTCGGAGTTCGGCCTCGGACAGTATCTCAGACTGGGAAAGGGAGAGGATATGACCGGGGGAAGAAACCGGAATTCCGTGGTCAGCGACGCTCTGGAGGCTCTTATCGGGGCCATTTATCTGGATGGTGGTTTTGCCAGCGCAAAAGAGTTTGTGCTCAGGTTTGTGATGAATGACATCGAGCACAAGAAGCTCTTCTATGATAGCAAGACCATCCTTCAGGAGATGATTCAGGGAAAGCAGGAGGAAGAGCTGCACTATGTGATGCTGGGCGAAGAAGGCCCGGATCACGATAAAACCTTTCTGTTTTCCGCAATGCTGGGAGAGAGGGAAATCGGCCGCGGCAGCGGCAGAACCAAGAAGGCGGCGGAACAGATGGCCGCGTACCGGGGGATTCTCTCGCTCCGGCAGGAGGAAGGTTTATGTATTTAAAGAGTATAGAGATACAGGGATTCAAGTCCTTCGCCAACAGGATACTCTTTGAGTTCCACAACGGCGTCACCGGAATCGTGGGCCCCAACGGGAGCGGCAAGAGCAACGTCGCCGACGCGGTCAGGTGGGTTCTGGGAGAACAGAGCGCAAAACAGCTGCGCGGCGGTTCCATGCAGGATGTCATCTTTGCGGGAACGGAGCTGAGAAAGCCCCAGGGATTCGCCCATGTGGCCATCACGCTGGACAACTCCGACCATGTTCTCCCCATCGAATTCGATGAGGTGACGGTATCCAGAAGACTCTACCGTTCCGGCGAAAGTGAATATAAAATCAACGGCAGTCCCTGCAGACTCCGGGATATCAACGAGCTCTTCTACGATACGGGCATCGGCAAGGAAGGATACTCCATCATAGGGCAGGGCCAGATCGACCGGATCCTCAGCGGACGCCCGGAAGAACGACGGGAGCTGTTCGACGAGGCGGCGGGAATTGTGAAGTTCAAGCGCCGCAAGGCGGAGGCGGTCAAAAGACTGGACAATGAGCAGGCAAACCTGGTCCGCATCACCGACATTCTGTCGGAGCTGGAACGGCGGGTGGGCCCCCTCCGCAGCCAGTCTGAAAAGGCAAAGGAATACCTGGCCCTCAGGGACAGTCTGCGCCAGTATGACATCAATGTGTTTCTTCTGGAAACCAAGGCCCTCCGGGAACAGTTCACCGATATCACGGAGCGGGAAGGGATTCTGAAAAATGATCTCGACGAGGCGAAGCGCGCCTCGGAGGAGAAGAAGAAGGAGCATGAGACCCTGAGCACAGAGGTGGAAGAGCTGGACGCCCTGATCTCGGAGAACGATGAGAACATCCGGAAGACGGAGGTTTCCATCCAGTCCGGTGAGGGCCGCATCGCCCTGTGCGAACAGCAGATCCGGAACGAAGAGGCCGGGGAAGAGCAGGTGGCGGCGAGACTGCAGGCCATCGCCCAGGAGATCGCCCGGAGAGAAGAGGATGCTGCCGGCGCCGGGGAGCAGATATCCCGCTATGAAGAGGAGATGGCCCGGAAGCAGGAAGAGCTTGCCCGCCTCACGGAGGAAGCGGGGGAGTACGCCCGCAGCGAGGAAGAAAAAAGCAGGCTTTCCGAGGAGCTCCAGGCGGAGATTATCCGCACCCTGGGGAAAAAGGCGGAGATCGCCGCGGAGGAACAGCGGTTCCGCACCCAGTATGAAGAAAATGACCAGAATCGGGCGAGACTTGCCGCAAGGCTCCTGGAAT
The DNA here is from genome assembly GCA_017634415.1 of Clostridium sp. Classification (GTDB taxonomy): domain Bacteria; phylum Bacillota; class Clostridia; order Lachnospirales; family Lachnospiraceae; genus Clostridium_R. Next base: position 5,159 of record JAGBNL010000058.1, on the reverse strand, counting down.
ACCGGGAGAGCGACAGGGCTGATCGGTCCGAGCTGGATGAAAAGATCAGGGAATCCGGGCAGGCGGAAGAGGAACTCTCCCGCATCCGCAGCAAAGAAGAGGAACTGAAGGACCTCTGCGCAAAGGATGACGTCGATATCCGGGACCTGAACCGGCAGCTTTCCAGCGCCCAGCAGGACTACCATATCTTCACCACAAAGCTGGAATCCCTGAGAAACCTCGCGGAGCGCTACGAGGGGTACGGCGGAAGCATCCGCCGGGTCATGGAGGAGAAAAGCAGGGTTCCCGGCATCATCGGCGTGGTGGCGGATCTCATCCAGACAGACAAAAAGTACGAGACTGCCATCGAGACTGCCCTGGGCGGTTCCATCCAGAATATTGTGACGGACACGGAATACACCGCCAAGCGCATGATCGAGTTCCTGAAGAAGAACCGGTTCGGCAGGGCGACATTCCTGCCCCTCTCCAGTGTCCGGGGCCAGAAGGACGCTGTCCGGAAGGAGGTCTTCGGGGAACCGGGCGTCATCGGGGCCGCGAACACGCTGGTAAAGACCGATCCCCGATACCGGGGGCTGATGGAGTATCTGCTGGGACGCACGGTGGTGGCGGAGAATATCGACAGCGCCATCGCCCTGGCCCAGAAGTACCGTCATTCCCTGCGCATCGTCACCCTGGACGGAGAGCTTTTGTCCGCCGGCGGTTCCATGACGGGCGGCGCATTCAAAAACAGCAGCAACCTGCTGGGCCGCAGACGTGAGATGGAGGAACTGGAGGAGAAGAAGGACAAAGCCCTGGAGGCGGTGGAAAACATCCAGTTCCGGCTGGTGGAGACGGAAGAAAAGCAGCTGAGACACCAGGAGGAGATGACGGAGGTCCGGGATCAGCTGCAGAAGCAGATGGTTGCGGTCAACAGCATCCGCATGGAGACAGAGCAGATAAAACTCCGTCAGATGGAGCTGAAGAAAACCTTCGAAGATCTGGAAAAGGAAAAGGAAGACCTGGAAAAGCTTCTGGAGGAGCTGGAGAAAGGAAGACGCGAGGCAGGAGAGAAGGCCGAAGAGCTTCTGGAACAGAATGAGGAAATGTCCGGCCGCCTGTCCCTTCTGGCCGATGAACTGGCCGATATAAAGAGACAGAGGGAAGAGAAGGACAGGGAACTGGCCGACGGAAAGCTGGCGGAGGCCGCCATGCGCCAGAAGGGCGAATATTTGAAGGAGACGCTGGAACGTCTCCGCACGGAGATCGCAGCCCTGGAACAGGAGAAAGAGGAGCTGACGGGACAGGGCGCCGGCCGGAGAGACCGCATCGGGGAACACCGGAAGGAGATCGAAAGCCTGAAAGAAGAGCTGGAAAAGCTCAGGAAGGATCTGGAGGAGTTCCGGGCGGTTTCGGAAGAGAGAAGAAACAGAAAAGCGGTTCTGTCAGGGCAGCAGAAGGCCTTCTTCGCTGAGAAGGAAGCGCTGGACAGCCGGATAAGGGATCTGGACAAGGATCTCATCAGGCTGCAGAGCCAGGAGGAGCGGCTGTCGGAGAAGATAGAGCATCAGTCGGAGTATATCCGGACAGAGTATGATCTGACCTACGGGGATGCGGAGAAGTTCCGGGATCCCGGACTGGGAAGCGTTACCGCCATGAAGCGGGCCCTCTCCGGTCTGAAGGAACAGATCCGGGCCCTGGGCAATGTGAACGTAAACGCCATCGAAGAGTACAAAGAGGTGTCGGAGCGCTGTGAATTCATGGAAAAACAGCACAGCGACATGAAAGCCGCGGAAGCGGCCCTCCTCCGGATTATCGAGGAGCTGGATTCCGGGATGCGGAAGCAGTTTGAAGAGAAATTCAGCGAGATCAGCCGGGAGTTTGACGCGGTCTTCAAGGAGATGTTCGGCGGCGGGCATGCGGCCCTGCAGCTGGAGGAAGGCGTGGATATCCTGGAGGCGGGAATCGGCATCATATCCCAGCCGCCGGGGAAAAAGCTCCAGAACATGATGCAGCTGTCCGGCGGAGAAAAGGCGCTGACGGCGATTGCGCTGCTGTTCGCCATCCTGAACCTGAAGCCGTCGCCCTTCTGCCTTCTGGACGAGATTGAGGCGGCGCTGGATGACGCGAACGTGGACAGATTTGCCGGGTATCTGCACAAACTTACAAAACACACACAGTTTATCGTGATCACGCACCGCCGCGGAACCATGGTGGGAAGCGACCGTCTGTACGGCATCACGATGCAGGAAAAAGGAATCTCCACCATGGTATCCGTAAACCTCATTGAGGCGGAACTGAACCGGGAGGAGCAGCAGGAGAAAAGTAAGCGACAGGGGAGATAGAATATATGGCTGAGGAAAAGAAGGGGTTTTTCGGGAGGCTCTTTGCGGGGCTGGCAAAGACAAGGGATTCCATCGCACAGGGAATTGATTCCATCTTCGGCGGGTTTTCCTCCATCGATGAGGATTTCTACGAGGAGATAGAAGAAACGCTGATCATGGCGGATATCGGCATCAAGACCACAAGCGCCATCATGGAGGACCTCCGGAGGAAGGTCAGTGAAAACCATATCAAGGAGCCTGCGGCCTGCAGGGATCTGCTGATCGCCTCCATCCGGGACCAGATGGTTCCGAACGAGGACGCCTACGCCTTTGAGGACCGGAAGTCAGTGGTTCTCGTGGTGGGCGTCAACGGCGTGGGCAAGACCACGTCCGTGGGAAAGCTGGCGGACCAGCTGCGCCAGGACGGGAAAAAGGTAATTCTCGCCGCCGCGGATACCTTCCGCGCAGGTGCCATAGAGCAGCTGACGGAGTGGGCGCACCGGGCAAATGTGCCCCTCATCGCGCAGCAGGAGGGATCGGATCCGGCCGCGGTGGTGTTCGACGCGCTGGCGGCGGCAAAATCCAGGAACGCGGATATCCTTATCTGCGATACCGCGGGACGTCTGCACAATAAAAAGAACCTTATGGAAGAGCTCAGGAAGATCAACCGCGTGATAGACCGGGAATATCCGGAGGCCTACCGGGAGACGCTGGTGGTGCTGGACGGCACCACGGGACAGAACGCCCTGTCCCAGGCACGCACCTTCATGGAGGTCTGCGATGTGACGGGAATCATACTCACGAAGCTGGACGGAACTGCCAAGGGCGGCATCGCCGTGGCCATCCAGTCTGAGCTGGGCATTCCGGTAAAATATGTGGGCGTCGGGGAGAAAATCGACGATCTCCAGAAATTCAACGCCAATGATTTTGTCAACGCACTGTTCGAGCGCCGGGAGGAGTCATGAACCAGTTCTGGAAGGACCTCGGAATGCAGGGAAATATCCTTTATCTCCTGAAATGGGGTGTCATATCCCTGCTGATCGGCATCGTCACGGGACTGGTCGGGGCAGCTTTCGGCCATGCGGTGGCGTTTGCTTCAACATCGTTCCAGGCCCATCCGGTTCTTCTGTTCTTCCTGCCGGCGGCGGGTCTTCTGATCCTGCTGATCTATCATGTGTTCGGAGAGGATGACAACAGGGGCACCAACATGGTCCTGGAGTCCATCTATTCGGAGAACCGCATGCACATCACCATGACGCCCACCGTATTTCTGGGATCGGTGCTGACGCATCTGTGCGGCGGCTCCGCCGGCCGTGAGGGTGCGGGCCTTCAGATGGGCGGAAGCATCGGCACCTTTCTGGGCGGGCTTCTCAGGCTGGACGAGAAGGATATGAATATCGCCGTAATGTGCGGCATGAGCGGGGCCTTCGCCGCCCTGTTCGGCACGCCCGTGGCGGCGGCGATATTTTCCATGGAGGTTATCAGTGTCGGCGTGATCTACTACGCCGCCCTGGTTCCCTGCATCTTTTCCGCCTTCACCGCGGCGGCGATAGCCTCCTTTCTGGGACTTTCCCCCACCAGGTTCACGGTGTTCGGGGTTCCGCAGTTTGATGTGCGGATGGCCCTGCTCATGATACTTCTGGGGGTTCTGGCGTCGGGCGTGGCGGCTCTGTTCTGCATCATTCTGGGGGCCGTGTCCGACACATACGGAAAGTTTCTGAAGAAGCCCTGGCAGAGGATTCTCGCAGGCGCCGTGCTGGTTATCCTGCTGACACTTCTGTCCGGCGGCACCAGATACAACGGCAGCGGCGGCGCTCTTATCGAAGAAGCTCTTGCCGGCAGGACGAGATGGTATGATTTTCTGCTGAAGATTCTCTTTACGGCTGTAACCCTGGAGGCGGGCTTCAAGGGCGGCGAGATCGTGCCCTCCTTTGCCATAGGCGCCTGCTTCGGCTGCCTGTTCGGAGAACTGGCCGGCCTCGGACCGGGACTCTGCGCCGCCTGCGGCATGCTGGCTCTCTTTGCGGGCGTGACCAATGCACCCCTCTCCACCCTTATCATCGGGCTGGAGATGTTCGGCTACAGCGCCATGCCCTTCTTTGCCATCGTGATCGCGGTGAGCTTTGCCCTGTCCGGTTATTACAGTCTGTACTCCAGCCAGAAGGCCGTCTATTCCAAGACAAAAACGGAGTATGTCAACGTGAAGATGCACACGGACGTGAAGGTGCATCCCTTTGAATGACGGTGGCAAATTCACTGCTTGTGTGATATAATGATCTAAGTGTTGAGCTTACGGGAGGACGACAAGATGAAAATGAAACGGGTACTGCTGAAGCTGTCCGGGGAAATGCTGGCCGGCAGCAGAAAAACCGGCTTTGATGAGGTAGTGGTTAAGGATGTGGCGAGGCAGGTGAAGACTGCCGCGGATGAAGGCGTGCAGATAGGGATCGTTATCGGCGGCGGGAATTTCTGGCGCGGCCGGGAATCGGACGCCATCGACCGCACAAAGGCGGATCAGATCGGCATGCTTGCCACGGTGATGAATGCCATCTATGTCTCCGAGATATTCCGGAGCGAGGGAATGAAGACCGAGATTCTCACGCCCTTCGCGGTGGGCTCCATGACAAAACCATTTTCCAAGGACAGGGCAAACAAGTATTTCCGGAAGGGCGTTATCGTGTTCTTCGCCGGAGGTACCGGCCATCCCTATTTCTCCACGGATACCGGCGCGGCGCTCCGGGCGGTGGAGACGGAAGCGGAATGCATTCTGCTGGCGAAGGCCATCGACGGTGTCTATGACAGCGATCCGAAGATCAATCCGGATGCGAAGAAGTTCGACAGGATTTCCATCCAGGAGGT
>JAGBNL010000057.1 GCA_017634415.1 Clostridium sp. | reverse complement strand
TTCTATCTTCCGCTCCGCGTCAAACCGTCCCAGATCGTAGGTTTCCTGGAGTTTCTGCGGATCTCCTTCCGTACGTCCCACCTGAATCGGCACGCTGGGCTGCATCAGGAAGATCTTCCCGGCATCGGCCTCCTTCTCCAGCTTTTCAAGGGAACGGTTGTATCTGGCAAAGCGGAGCCGGAGCGCCTTTGCAAAAGCCGGATACTTCCGGTAATACATTCCCGGCATCCACCAGGCTCCCGCTTCCTTCCGGTATCCGCGGTGTCTTGTGGTGATCACCACCTGTCTGGCAAATCCCTGATTCCGGAACCACTCCCAGGGGATGCTGTCAGCGCATCCGCCGTCCATCAAAAGCTTTCCCCGGAATGCCACCGGATGGGACACGTAGGGAAGGGTTGCCGATGCGCGGATATAGTCAATCTCTTCCAGCATATCATGGATCCGGATATACTCCGCCTCTCCCGTCTCCAGGTTGGTGCATACCACATAATATTCCATGGGATTCTTATCGAAGGCTTCGTAATCGTACCGGTCCAGCACCTCCGGAATATCGTGATAGCTGAAATCCACCCCAACGAAATCTCCTGTTTTCAGCCAGTTCTCCCAGCTCATGAAACGCTTGTCCCCGGCATAGTTCTTATAATACCGGATGCTCCGGCCAATCTGATGGGAAGCAAAGGAAGCTCCGATGCACGCTCCGGCGGAAACGCCGATCAGTCCGTCGACACTCACCCCATGCTCCATCATCACATCCATGACGCCGGCGCTGTATAATCCCCGCATGCCGCCGCCTTCCAGAACCAGTCCTGTTTTTTCTGTCATTTCTCAGTCTCTCCTGCCATATTATTTAATATCCGGCTGGATTATATCGGATCTTTGTCATCATCTTATACTCGGCAGTGTCCAGGTTGGAAGCCCAGACGATCATGCCCCGCACGCCGTGCTCTTCCATAAAATCCAGCTTGTCCTGCAGGGAAAGCGGGCTCTCATAGGAGATCCACCAGCGGTAATACTCCGAATCCGGGTCGTCGTTGTACATATATGCGGCACCCTCGGCCGCGTCATAATCATAATGCCACCCGACGCCCCCGTTGTCAAATCGTCCGTCCATCACCACGCGGCCGTTCTCCACCTTCGTATAATATCCGCTGACCGCCTCCTGTTCGAATTTTCCAAGATGCATCTGCCGGATGCTTTCGCCGCCGGAGGACGGCGGTTTGCTGCTGCAGGAGACGCCCACGGTTTTCTCCGGAAAGGCATCGTCCGTGATGTAAAAGGCCTTCCCGTAGAGCTGGGTTCCCATATAGAGCTTCACGGAAGGAATCCCCAGATCCGTCAGATACTGCCAGGCTTCCTTCACATGGGTGAGGCTTGCCACATGGCCGGTTTTTCCGTCATAGCTTCCGGTCATGTCATAGGTCATCACGTTGATTCTGGTAAGATACTTTGCAGGAGAAAGCCAGCCCTCATTGGGCAGAATATATTTTGCCGAACCTGAAGCCGCCGCCGTGATGGGGATAACGTCTTCCCCGTACTTTTTATCAAAGGCTTCCCGCATCTCCCGGCACAGGGCCGTAAAGTTGTCCCGGTCCTCCTGGGCGGTTCCCCAGACCGGACACCCGTCATCAGAAGATCCGGAAGGCTTTCTGTCCTTTCCGCTGCTTCCTCCTGCGATGAACTCCCAGTCCAGGTCGATGCCGTCCAGCCAGGGATACTCGGCCAGCACCTCCAGGCAGCTGTTAATAAAGCTCGCCCTTCCCTCGGCTGTATAGGCCATCTCCGAAAAGAACCCGCAGTCAGACCATCCGCCCACAGACAGCATGATGTTGACCTCCGGGTATTTCTCCGCCATGATGGGATACTGGTCAAAATGGCTCTTGCTCACGCCCTCCAGCAGTTCACTCGGTTCCTCATTGTGCAGGTCCGCGTGGGCATCGCATGGGACAAGCCGGAACTCCGACCGCGGTCCCTTCCCGGAAGCTCTGCGCTCAAAGGAACTCACATCCTCCCCGGCGGCCGGCGCCACCTTCCAGAAGGAGTGATTCACCGCCGTCACCTTATCCCAGGGAATCCCCGCCACTTCGCCGTCGCCCGCGCCCTTTCCGTCATAGGCATACCAGTTGGCAAAATAAGCCGTCACGCGGCGCTGCGGCTCCGGCCTCTTCTCCTTCTCCTCCTCTGTCTCCGGTTCCGTCTCCGGAACCTGCGCCGCAGCAGTCGTTTCGGCGGCAGCGGATGTTTCCGGGGAAACCTCCGTGCTCTCCGTAACTGTTCCGGGCCCGGTACAGGAAGAAAGAAACAGCAGGAAGACCATAAAAAGACATAGCATACTGCGCTTCGTATTCTTCATAGTTTTTTACCATCCTTCTGCTGATACTGTACCACAGACGGCAAAATATATCAATATTTTGGGATGAGCCCCCACATTTGCCCGGTTTTTCCTATAAAAAATGGGATAATCTTCCCTATTTCTGTTTTGACGGCTTACAGGACAGCGGACATCCCGCGGGACAGCCGCCTGCAGGCGCACATCACGCAAAAAAACCCCCGTGGCCACGGGGGTTTTTCTGCTGCTGCCGAAACAGCATCATTATCATCTTCGCGAAGTATCTGAATCGTTAACCAGGATTAGTCCTCTACCTTAACGATCTCTTTCTTATTGTATGTTCCACAGTTCTTGCAGACTCTGTGCGGCATCATAAGAGAACCGCACTTCGGGCACTTAACCAGAGTAGCTGCTGCCATCTTCCAGTTCGCTCTGCGG
>JAGBNL010000056.1 GCA_017634415.1 Clostridium sp. | reverse complement strand
CTTACCCTCATGCGTGACCTCATATGTGGTTTCTGTTCGTCAGGCCAGAGGTTTGCCCATGGTTAGTCTGTTCCCACATCCGGCTTCCTTCAGATCCCGCCTCACGGCGGACACCCTTGCCTTCGGCTGTATCCTTCCCACTACCGGGCGGATTCGGGACTTGCACCCGTTAGAAACGTGCGCCGCCAGGCGCACAACGAAAAGCAGCGGGGAGATACCTCGCTGCTTTCTGATTTTTGCCGTGCAGATCCCATGTTCGGGTTTTGATGCTTCAGTCGTCTTCCTCCTCCTGCTTTTTGCGTTCTGCATACCAGGGAAGGAAATAGTCGTGGAAGAGAAAGCTTAATACCGCCGCGATGGGGATGGAGAGGAGAATCCCCAGAACCCCGAACATTTTGCCCAGCACGATGGTAGCGGTCAGGATCGTCAGACCGGAAACGCCGAGAGAGTCGGAGAACAGCTTCGGCTTCAGGATATATCCGTCCACCAGCTGCAGAACAAGGCAGAATATGCCGAATATCACAGCCTGCATGGGATCTACCAGCAGAATGATGAATCCGCCGATGACGCCGCCGACGATGGGTCCGAAGGTGGGAATCAGATTGGTAACTGCCACCACAACGGAGATGAGGCCGATATAGGGCATGCCGCAGATAAACATGAATACCGCGCAGACAATTCCCACGATCAGGGAATCCAGCAGGGAATTCACCAGGTAGCTGCCCAGAATGGTATCGCAGCGAAGGGTGAAGTCCAGATATAATTCATAAGCCTCCCGGGAAAGCAGGATCTTCATCACCTTGTGGGAACCGGAGAGAAGCTTTCTGCTGTCGATGAGAAAGTATATGGCCAGGATAATGGAGATGACCGAGGTCAGGATGTTTTTTCCGGAATTGGCGGCGATCCCCAGGAGATTCGTGGAATTCTCCTTCACAAAGGAAGTGATGGTATCCATGGCATTGCCGAAGAGGGTTTCCAGACTCCTCCGGTCGATGAATGTGCCGACGAGGTCATTGTCCAGAAGGTCAATCAGGGTTGCGGAATACCCGTCGATGTTCTCCGAGAACATCATTATGCTCTCGAGAAGCTGGGGCACCAGTGTCATGAACAGAAGGAAGAAGGCCGAAAGGGTGAGGGTCAGCGCTATCACAACGGAAAGATTCCAGCGGGCGGTTCCGACCTTCATCTTTTTTAATACCCTGTAATAGAAGAACTTCGCCAGGGGATTGATGATATAGGCGATGACGGCGCCGATAATGACCGGCGTAAAAAAGCCGATAAATGTTCTCAGCATTCCAAGGACCGGGCCGAGATTCGTCAGCAGGACATAGAAAGCGACGGTGATGCAGCCGATGACCGCGCCGTTATACCATTTTTTCTCCGACAGTTTCTTCTTGTTCACAATTAAGCCTCCCCATGGATGGTGTTCCCGGCAAACAGGAACCGTTACCGATATCATACCATGAAAAGTCGATTTGTGAAGGGTCTTGCGCAGGACCGTCGTATTATACTTTGGAAAAGCCTGTGTAATACATCAGGGAATATGATAAAATATGGTACAGGAAATGCAGATGGTTCCGGAGAAGGTGAAGGAGGAACAGCCATGAAAAAACATTACGGTGTGAGAAGTGTGTTTTCTGTTTTTCTGCTCGTGCTGTCCCTGTTCTGCATGCTTGCCGGGTGTCACGGCCCGCAGTATAAAGATGAGGAAAAGGAAGAAATCGAGGAAAAGGGAAAGACCATGATGCAGGCCTGGCTGGATGCGCATGCAAAGGGAAGCCGCGTGCTCACAACGGAGGCCGATATCTATATGTATCCCAGCGGACCCCACTACCTGACGGACTATGCGGCCGGCACCTTACAGGACGGTGAAAGAGTCCGGGACTATCTGATTCATACGGGAACCGGAGAGGTTTATCTGGTATACGACAGCACCCTGCTGTCCGAGGTGAGTCTTGAGTACGCCTTCGAAGCGCTGGGACTGGACAGCTTCCGGGATGACTGTACAGTCAGCGACCCTTTGGCGTATATGTGGCTCCCGGACCGGGGGAACAGCTATGCCAGCACAGAGAAAATCGCTGCAGGCACCTGGATGCCCGGAGAACTGGTTCTGTCCCTGGAACATGCGGCGGAGGATGACGGCACAGAAGCCGGAAGCACGGCGAAGCTTGCACTTCTTGAACAGTTTGTCCGTTCGCCGGAGAAAAGGGGTCCCATCGGGTTCGGAGGCACGATCAACGTGCCGGATGATGCAGAGCTGGAAAAGTACGGTATGGCATACTGGGAAAAGCAGAAGGAAGAGCACGGGATCGCATTTGAAAACTTTCATCTCACGGATTCCATCGAAAACATCTCAACCTACAGCGGCAGGGCCTGCTATGATCGTTATGCCTTCCGGGACATAGAGGATCCGGATATCCGCATCTTCATGAAGGATGCCTATTGGGTGGAAAAGAAGGGAAAAGACGGGATCGAGACCATCGAGAGCAGAGAATGTGATTTCGCCGACCTTACGTTCAAAAAGACAGAAGACGGATATCTGGTAACGTTTCCTGACTATGAACACATATTTGATTTTGCCATCTATGCGGACGAGGATTCAGAATTCCGGAAACATGAATACCGGTGCCATGAGGACAGGGAAGCTTATCTGAGCCCCGGAGCAAAGATTTCGGGGGACAGGTATTTCGATACGGATCTGTACTGGAAAGAAGCCGGAGAGAACGGATACATCCTGACAGATGATAATGGAATCCGAAAGCTGTTCTTCGGTGGCGAGGAGCTGATACCGAGAGACTGAACACTGAATACCGGAATTGCTGAGGCAGGGGAGTTTTCGGTATAAGGATCGGCAGGCAATGCTGCAGGAAGGAGTAATTGTGGACAATAATAAGTTCAGCAGTCAGGTGATCACTGTAAGCGCGATGCTGATTGCGCTGGGGGTGATTCTTTCGTTTCTGCGCATTCCGCTGTCAACTGTTACAGAGATTACCCTTACCGGTCTTCCGATCGCTGTGGGAGGGTATATGTTCGGTCCCTGGATTGGATTTCTGATCGGAGCGCTTATTGACATCTGCGGCTATTTTGCTTCTCCGAGGGGGGCGTTTTTTCCCGGATTCACCATCAGTACCGCACTTACGGGCATGATATACGGGCTGCTCCTGTACCGCCGATGGTGGGATGGTCAGGACGGAGGCCGGGGATTCGCCGGCGGTTCCCAAAAGCTTCTGCTGCGTATTGCTGCTGCGCATCTGCTGAAAACGGTCTTTATTAGTCTTATGCTCAACTGCTTCTGGCTGAGCATATTTTATGGAATGGATTTCAGTGCCGTGTTCTTAGCCAGTGTTACTAAGGAAGCGATTAACTTCCCGATAGAGGTTTTTCTGATCTTCAGCATTATCCGGGTATTGCGGAGCTTTATGTTTCCGGGAGAAAGGGTTTAGCATGGGCAGCCGATGCGGAGAGGAGACAATCCTTCATCATATGTTCCATCGCTGTGTCCGTCTGAATTATCTGGGAGCTCTGACGGTCATGATCAATCTGGTTGCTGATGGAATACTCATCAGTCACTTCCTTGGCGGTCAGGCAGCGGCGGCTTTCGGACTTGTGATGCCGGTATATTCTCTGCTGAATCTTTTTCCCTGTCTGCTGCGGACCTCCGCGCAGGCAAAACTTGGCGCCCATATCGGAAGGGGAGATGTGGACGGGGCAGGGCAATGTGTTTTTTATCTCCTTGCCTCCGGGATCGCTGCGGCGATTCCTTTGGGTCTGCTGTTATCTCTTTTCCGGGGGACGATGATTGCTGTTCTGTGTGCCAGGGCAGATTACGATGAACAGACAGTATTATGGGCATCGGAGTATCTGCTGTGTTTTGCGCCGGCAGTTTTTCCCCTGATGTTATGTGCAGTTCTTCATCCCCTGGTGCAGATTGACGGGGACGAGGAGCGTTCACCGCGGGCGATTCAGATAGCAACTACCATAAATCTGCTGGGAGATCTGGTGAATGTGATGCTGTTTCACGGAGGGCTGGCGGGGATGGCACTCACCAGTACGCTGAGCTGTTACGGCGAGCTGCTTGTGCTGCTTATGCATTTCCGCCGTCCTGGAACCGCGGTGCATCTCTCTGCAGGCGGGGTATTCTCGGCAGAAAAACTGTTTCAGTTATCGGAAGGAATTCCCCTTATGCTGCGGGAATTATGCGCATTTCTCAGCGGCATCTCTCTGAACCGGCTCGCATCCCGAATGAGCGGAGAGGACGGGGTGGCGGTTCTGGCAATCGCCGGTACTCTCTGGGTATTTCTTCTTCCCGGGGCAGTGGCTGTGAGCGGAGCCTGTATGACGATGGGGAGTATTTCGTCAGGAGAAGCGGATGCTCGCGGAGTTCACAGAGTTTCCGCCCTGGGGAGGTGGTACGCGTTTATTCCCGGGACTGCTTATGCAGCTCTGTTTATTCTGCTGTCCGGACATTTCGCCGTTTTCTGTACGGGAGGAGAAGACCGGCTGCTGGAGCTTTTACTGCCGTATCTCAGATGCATGGCAATGACATTTCCCTTTGTGTGCTTCTGTCAGACCGTGGAAGCGATGCTTATCGTACGGGGAAGAATCCGGCATTCCGCGGTTCTGGGTTTGCTTGACGGAGGCACCATCGTCCTGGCTGCTTCGATGATGTGCTGCCATCTGGCCGGTGTGAAGGGCCTGTGGCTGGGGCGGCTTTTGGGCGGTGTGCTTCTGGCGCTTGCGGCATTCTTCTTCGAATTCCGGACGGAGGCACGGTCCCGCAAAGGCACAGAATCTGCTGCTGCAACAGAGAATACCATTCTGGATACAACGGTATACAGTGAGGAGGAAACGGCTGCATACTCTGAAAAACTGCAGCTTTCTGCCCGCAGGTGCGGGTGTTCCCGCAGGAACGCCGGTTTCGCGGCACTCTGCATGGAGGAACTGGTCTGCAATACCCTCCGGTGGGGGTATCAGTCGGGAAAAAACAACGGTGTGGATGTCCGCGCCGTCTGCCGCGGAGAAGATCTGATTCTGCGCTTTCGGGATACCGGCCGTCTGTTTGATCCCACACAATATATCAGGCAGTTCCGGACGGCACCGCAGGATCCTGCCAAAAATGTCGGATTGAGAATAGTTTCAGGCACGGCTGCGGAGATGCGGTATATTACACTGCTGGACTGTAATATTGTAATTCTCCGGTTTGCAGCAGATGGGTAAACAAGGCGGCACTTCTGTAAAAAGACAGCCGGTATGGTCAAACTTTTTCCAAGAGAAGAGCCTGAATCTGAAACCAGGTGACCTGATCGTGAAGGATTAAGTATCAGATTGCGCAGATTTGGAAGACCGTGTTATGTTAATATAGTACGGGATTAAAAAAACAATGGAAAGGAGCAGGCCCCCTTGATTCGCATACTTTTTATCTGCCACGGCAATATCTGCCGCAGCACTGCGGCCCATATGATTCTGCAGAAGATGGCCCTGGAGGCGGGGTGCGGGGATGAGTTTCTGATTGATTCCGCAGCAACCTCCACCGAGGAGATCGGCAATCCGGTCTATCCGCCCATGAAGAAGGCCCTGCAGTCCATGAATGTTCCGATTCTTGCCCATCGGGCCAGACAGGTGCGGAGGGCAGAGTATGAGGACTGGGATTATATCATCGGGATGGATCACGCCAATATGCGGAATCTGAACCGCATCTTCGGCGGCGACCCGGACCATAAGCTCAGCATGCTGATGTACTGGGCGGGACAGGACGGGCAGGAGGTGGATGACCCCTGGTATACCGGCCTGCATCTGGAAGCGGCCAGGCAGATTGAGCGGGGCTGCCGGGAGCTGCTCGCTCAGCTCAAATGCTGAAGCTGTACACACCCGCGCGGGTGGAAAGCATTATAAAAAAATATGATCCGGTGATCCAGAAGATCTCCGGAAAATACGGGCTCCCGCCTGCTGTTTTAAAGGCAGTTCTGTATACGGAGATGATCCGGGTTGATCTCCTGGATATCGCAGCGGACCTGGCGGTGCGCATGGGTGCATTTTTTAAAAGGGACAGCTCCACAGGATATGCTCAGATCTACGGTTATGTTGCCATAAATGCAGCGAACTTTGCCGCAGACCGGGGAATTGCAAGCTATGCCTCGCTGGGCCTGGGCAGACAGCGCCGCAGACTCGATCCGAAAAATCCTGCGGATGTGCGTAAGGTATGGCTGAAGATCCACAGAGATCCTGCGGCAAATATGGAATTTGCCGCGCTGAATCTTCTTTTCTGCGCGGAGGAAATGACCGGCAGAATTGACTTTGAGGGGTATACCCCGGAGGAACTGAAATTCATCCTGAGCCGCTACAACGGCAATGTAAAGTGGATCACATCCTATGGCGAGGAAGCATACGGCCATTATCAAAGATACTTGTCACGGAGACCGAGAAAAAATAACACTGTATAATACAAATACAAATCCAAGGAGGAAACAAGATGGCTGACATGAAAATCAAGGCAAATGCAGTTCCGGGAAAAGACGGGGACAAGTATATCCCCTATGAGAAGAGAACAGGAAACGAGTCCATCGTGTATTTCACGAGGGATCTTTCCCCGGAAGGCCTGCAGAAGATATATGAGCGGGTCAATGGCTTCATCACCGGCAAAGTTGCGATCAAGCTTCATACCGGAGAAAAAGACGGACCCAATATCATTCCCCGTCCCTGGGTGAAGCACCTGGTGGAGAATGAGCCGGCTCTTAAGGATGCGGTTCTCGTCGATACCAATACTTTCTATCCCGGCGACCGCGATTCCACTGAGAAGCACCGGGAGACCATAAAGCACAACGGCTGGACATTCTGCCCCGTTGACATCATGGATGAGGAGGGAACGGCCCTTCTTCCCGTTAAGGGAGCAAAGTGGATCCCGGAGATCTCCGTCGGCAGCCACCTCCTTAATTATGATTCCCTCTTTGTCCTGACTCATTTCAAGGGTCATGTCATGGGCGGTTTCGGCGGCTCCAACAAGAATATCGGCATCGGCTGCGCTGACGCCCTGGTCGGCAAAGCCCAGATTCACACAAAAACCGGGAAGTTCAACCACTGGGATATTGACCAGGAGGAGCTGATGGAGCGCATGGCCGAATCCTCCAAGGGAACCATCGACCATTTTGGAAAGAACATTACATTTGTCAACGTGCTCCGCAATATGTCCGTCTCCTGCGACTGTGAAGGCACGGCGGCAGCTCCCGTTGTGACGCCGAATATCGGAATCGTGGCATCCACCGATATCCTGGCGGCCGACCAGGCCTCCGTCGACCTTGTCTTTGCCCTGAAGGATGAAGAGCATGCAGATCTGGTCGAGCGCATGACAACCCGCCACGGCCTGCGTCAGCTGACCTACATGAAGGAACTGGGCATGGGGAATGACAGATACATCCTCATCGATATTGATAACGACGATGCCCGCATCTGCCCGAAGGAGGCGGTTAAGGATGTTGTGCCCTTTACTGCAGAGTAAACGGATAATTAAAGCAAAGGGGAAAGAACATGAGTGATCAGAGATGCCGTGCCTGGTATGAAGGCGATCCGATACTGGAGGAGTATCATGACCACGAATGGTGCAGGGTAAGTCATGATGACCGGTTTCAGTTTGAGATGCTCTGCCTGGAAGGAGCCAGTACCGGCTTATCCTGGAAAACCATCATGCACAAGCGGGAAGCATATAAAAGTGCGTTCCATAATTTCAATATCGATGCCTGCGCTGCCATGACAGACGAAGAGCTTGAAAAGCTTCTGGAGAACAGCGGACTCATCCGCAACCGGAGTAAGATTTACAGCGTGCGGAAGAATGCGCGTATCGTAAAAGAAATACAGGCGGAATTTGGCTCCTTTGACGCCTATCTCTGGAGGTTTACGGACGGAAAGGTGATCGACGGACACTTTAAAGTGCCCTCGGAGATACCGGCGGAGTCGGACGTCTCGAGAGCGATGAGCAGGGATATGAGAAAGCGCGGAATGGCCTATGTGGGGCCGGTGATCACCTATTCCTTTCTCCAGTCCATCGGCATGGTAAATGATCACCTGGTTGACTGCGAGTACAGATAACAGAGGAGGCTTGTGCTGTGAAGGTCTGCTGTTTAAAGGGAAGTCCAAGAAAGAACGGGAATACCAATGCCCTGACGGATATTGTGCTGGAAAGACTGACAGAAGAAGGGGCAGCGGTGAAGACCTTTTCCCTCTATGAGATGGATATTAAACCCTGCCTGGCCTGCAGGAAATGCCAGGAAGACTGGAATCATGTTACCTGCGCAAGACAGGATGACATGCAGCAGATATTCGCCGCTGTCATGGAATGCGATCTCCTGCTGCTGTCAACGCCCATCTATTCCTGGTACTGTACCACACCCATGAAGGCAGCCCTGGACCGCATGGTCTATGCCCTGAATATGTATTACGGAGAAAAGCGGGGCCCATCCCTCTGGGAGGGAAAGCAGCTGGCACTGATTACCACCTGCGGATATCCGCCGGAGAAAGGGGCCGACCTTCTGGAGGAGGGAATCCGCCGCTACTGCAGACATTCGAAACTGCAGTACATGGGGATGCTCTGTGAGCGCCACCGGGGTTATACTATTCCCTTTATGGACGAAGCAAAAAAGGAGCATGCGGAAGCATTTGCCAGGAAGCTCTTGCAGGGGGAAACAGCAAAAGAGAGGGATTAGAAAGCGGGTAATACCGTGAACACAGCGATGTCCGATCTGCGTATGTATTCTGCACTGAAAATGTGGTATAATTACTCAGATCGGGCATTCTTTTTTTGCCTGCAATATGACATGCCTTTGAGAAAGTGATGGTGACAGCATGAGAAGATGGGTGACTTACGCTGCGGCTGCCGCATTGACCGGCGTTCTGTCGGCGCTGACTTTTGCCGGCACGGTCATGGCCGGCTGGTATACACAGAACGGCCAGTGGAGATATCAGAACGAATCCGGGGCGGATTCTGCGTCAAAGTGGGAGCAGATAGACGGAAAATGGTATTATTTTGATGAAAATGGGTGGATGGCCCATGATGAGACTATTCATCCGGGATACTATGTGGGGAGTGACGGGGCATGGATGCCGGAGCGGGATTCCCTGTCCTATAATCACAATGTCCACGCAAGGTATGACACGCCCTGCATACGCATTCATTTTGCCACCGCGCAGGATTACGGAACCTTCTGGGAGACTGTGGCCACGCTGTACTGCTGGTATGATGCCCACGGACCGATAGAGAGGGCGCCCCAGTACGACATCCGGCTCCGGGTGCGGAAGGATGCGCTGATCCGCGGCTACGGTTCGGCAGATGAGTTTTTCCTGACCTGGAAGAACGGAACGGCGAACCCGCAGCTGCAGGGACAGTATCTGACGGGAATCCGTCAGGACGTAAAGGGATATGTGACAGAGGCGGATACCACCAAATGCAGATAGATTACGAATATTTCAGCACAGCAAGGAGGAGTGTTTTGATATGAAAAGCAGAATTGACCGGGTACTGGAGAATATGAAGGAAAAGGGCCTCACCCAGATGATGGTGACGGACCCGAAGAGCATCTGGTACCTGACGGGCATCGGATTTGAACCCTATGAGAGACTGTTTGCCTTTCTTCTGAAGGAGGACGGACACCACGTCTTTTTCCTGAACAATCTGTTCACGGTTCCGGAAACTCCCTTTGAGGAGGTGTGGTTTGGCGACACGGACGACTATATGAGCATGGTGGCGGAGAAGGTGGATCCGGAGAAGCCCATCGGCATCGACAAGGAGTGGACTGCAAGATTCCTGATTCCGCTCATGGAGCACTGCCCGGGGATGCGGCCGGTGCTGGCTTCCGACTGTGTGGATGACTGCCGCGCCGTGAAGGATGAGAAAGAGCAGGATCTTATGAGAAAGGCATCCCTGGTCAATGACGAGGTCATCACCCTCGCCTCCGAATATGTGAAGGAGGGGATGACGGAGAAGCAGGTGGCGGAGTTCATCGATGCGGAGTACAAGAAGAGAGGCGCAAGCCGTCCAAGTTTTACCACCATCGTGTGCTTCGGGGCCAATGCCGCCGATCCGCACCATGAGCCGGATGACACCGTTCTCCATAAGGGAGAGGGTGTGCTCATCGATATGGGGTGCGTTTTGGACAATTACTGCTCGGATATGACCAGAACCTTCTTCTGCGGCGAGCCGTCAGAGGAGTTTGTGAAGGTTCACAACCTGGTGCGGGAGGCCAATGAGAAGGCGGAGAGCATCATTAAGCCGGGCGTCCGTTTCTGCGACATCGACGCGGCGGCGAGAGACCATATCGCGGCGGCGGGCTACGGCGAGTACTTCAATCACCGCCTGGGACACTTTATCGGCCAGACCGACCACGAGAAGGGCGATGTGAGCAGCGTCAACACCGCTGTGACGAAGCCCGGCATGATCTTTTCCATCGAGCCGGGAGTCTATCTCCCCGGGAATCTGGGCGTCCGGGTGGAGGATCTGGTGCTGGTGACGGAAGACGGATGCGAGATCCTGAACCACGTGGATAAGCACATTAAGACGGTAGGATAAGGATGGAACAGAAGGAACACAAGAGAAGAGTCCGGTACAAAGGGAAATACCCCCGGAAGTTCGAGGAGAAGTACAAGGAGCTGAATCCGGAGAAATACCGGGAGGATGTGGAGCATATCCGGGATAAAGGAAAAACCCCGGCGGGCACCCATATCCCCATCATGGTGCAGGAGATTCTGGACTTTCTGCAGATAAAACCGGGAGAGATCGGATATGACGCCACCCTGGGATACGGGGGCCATACCCGGAAGATGCTGGAGTGCCTGGAAGGACAGGGACATCTCTACGCCACGGATGTGGATCCCATCGAATCGGCAAAGACGGAGAAGCGTCTGGCGGAGGCGGGATTCGGTCCGGAGCTTCTGACCATCCGGCATCTGAACTTTGCCGACTGCGACCTGGTGGCGCCGGGGAAGAAATTCGATTTTGTCCTGGCAGACCTTGGCGTCTCCTCCATGCAGATCGACAACCCGGAGCGGGGCTTCACCTGGAAGAATGACGGGCCCCTTGATCTGCGCCTGAATCCGGAGGCGGGAGTGTCTGCTGCGGAGCGGCTCAGGGCTGTCTCGGAGGAAGAGCTTGCCGGAATGCTGGTGGAGAATTCCGATGAACCCTTTGCGGAGGAGATTGCCGCAGGAGTCCGGGAAACCTTCCGGAAGGGCGGAAGAATCGACACCACAAGACAGCTGGCGGAGGTGATAGCCGGTGCTGTTCCCGTCACCGGGAAGGACCGGGAGGAAGCGGTGAGAAAGTCCTGCCAGAGAACATTCCAGGCCCTCAGAATCGATGTGAACAGCGAATTTGAGGTTCTCTACGCGTTCCTGGACAAGCTTCCGGATATTCTCGCGCCCGGCGGACGGGCTGCCGTTCTGACCTTCCATTCCGGAGAGGACAGGCTGGTGAAGAAGGCCTTCCGGGAAGGAAAAAAGAAGGGTATCTACAGTGAGGTTGCGGAGGATGTGATACGCCCCTCCGCCGAGGAGTGCTACCGCAATCCCCGGGCCCATTCCACAAAAATGCGCTGGGCGGTGCGGGCGGATGAGTGAGGTGTATCGTGTGGTTTTCAAGGAAGAAACCAAATCCTGCGCAGGTGTTATATGCGGATAAGCCGCTGACCATCGTGCAGGCGACGGATATGCACTACATCACCAGAAAACTTACGGACAACGGAGAAGCCTTCCGGAAGACCGCGGACGCGGCCGACGGAAAGGTCATGCTCTACAGCGAAGAGCTGATGGAGGCCTTCTGCGGGGAAATGGCGCAGAAGAAGCCCCAGGTGCTGATTCTCAGCGGGGATCTGTCCTTCAACGGGGAGTACGAGAGCCATAAGGACCTGGCGGGAAAGCTTGCGAAACTTAAGGCCTGCGGGATCCGGGTTCTGGTCATCCCCGGAAATCACGATATCTTCTATGAGGGTGCGGCATCCTACGCCGGTGCGGAGGTGAAAAAGGCCAGGAATCTCAGCGCCGCGGAATTCCGAAAGTTCTACGGTCCCTACGGGTATGACGATGCGCTGAAAACCGCGCCGGATACCCTGAGCTATGTGGCGGACCTGGGGGGCTTCCGGATTCTTATGCTGGATACCAGCACGGTTTCCATGTGCGCCGTGACGGACCGCACACTCCGGTGGACGGAGAAGATGATGAAGGAGGCCGCAGAGGACGGCGTTCCCGTGCTGGCGGTGAGCCACCAGAATCTCATGGCCCACAACGCCATGTTCGCGAAGGGCTTCCGGATCGAGGGAGGAGAGAAGCTTCTTACGCTGTGTGAACAGTACGGCGTTCTGGCCAATCTCTCCGGCCACATGCATCTGCAGCATATCCGGACAGATAAGATCACGGAGATCGCCACATCTGCCCTTTCCCTTTCCCCGAACCAGTACGGGGAACTCACCTGGAACGGTTCTGAGCTCAGCTACCGGAGCTGTCCGCTGGATGTGAGCGCATGGGCGGAGAAGATGAAATGGATGGATCCGAACCTGCAGATGTTCTCTGTTTATGCGCGGAACTACGCCCTCCGCGGGGCGGTGCGGCAGACGCGGCTGCAGCTTTCGCAGCAGCAGAAGAAACCGGCAGCCGGGGAACAGAAAATGCTGGAGGAGACATTTTCCAGACTGAATTACGCTTATTTTGCCGGTGACAGAGTGCCTTTGGAGGAGCTGCGGGAGGGAATTGACCTCTGGCTTAAGCAGCCGGAATCCTTCATCAAGGCCTATATCCGGACGATACTTAAGGATGCCGAAACAGGCGCCGACTATCACAGCTGTATCATTCAGAGAAAGGATAAGTCATGACCGTACAGGAAAAACTGCAGAAACTTGATGAGATGTACGCCGAGGGCAATCTTGCCCAGGCGGAAAAGCAGCTGAAAAACTGGATCGGGGACGCCGACATCGAGTTTGAAAAGGGCGCAAAGCTCACCTTCTACAATGAGCTGATCGGTCTCTACCGCACCACCGGCCGGGCAAAGCAGGGCGCGGAGCTGGCGGAGGAGGCCATGGCGCTCATCGAAGAGCTGGGTGCGGCGGGCACGGTATCCCACGGGACCACACTGCTGAACGCGGCCACGGTCTATGCGAGAGCCGCGCTGTATGACCGGTCTCTGGAGCTCTATGCCCAGGCTGCGGATATCTTCGCTGCCCAGGGACTCGAGAACAGCTATCAGATGGCCGGACTTTTCAACAATATGTCCCGGGTATACGGAGAGAAGGGCGATGACGAGAAGGCCTTAAGCTTCCTGGAGGAGGCCCTGACGATTATCTCCGCCCAGGAGGACTGCGAGGAAGAGCAGGCCACCACCTGGGTGAACATCAGCTACGCCCTGATGAAGCTTGGGAGGCTGGAGGAAGCGGACGAGTACATCCGGAAGGCCATCATCTACTACGCGAGCCCCGCAGGATGCAGGGATCCCCACTATGCGGCGGCCCTTGCGGCATCGGCCGAGCTGGAGACCAGGCGAGGGAATTATGAGGACGCGCTGGAATCCTATGAAAAAGCCCTGACGGAGACCAAAAATCATTACGGATATAATGACTACTGCAGGCTGCTTGAGCAGAACATAGCGACCGTAAAGGAGAAGATGGAGAAAAAGTCATGAAGGGACTGGACCTCTGCCGAAGGTATTACTTTGAAGTAGGAAAGCCCCTGCTCACAGAGCAGTTTCCGGAGGTGATGGGGCGTTGTGCCGCAGGCCTCGTGGGAGACGGCTCCGAGTGCCTCGGGTACGATGACGGGATCTCACAGGATCACGATTTCGGACCGGGATTCTGCCTGTGGCTTACGGCGGAGGATTTCCGGGCTTACGGCGCGCAGATGCAGGAGGCCTATGACAGTCTTCCCGACGGATTTCTCGGATACAGAAGACAGGTGAGCGCCCGGGGCGGCGGCCGGGTGGGTGTGATGGAGATTCATTCCTTCTACGCCCGCTACATCGGTCAGGAGCAGCCGCCGAAGGATCTGATGCGCTGGCTTTATCTGCCGGAGGACAAGCTCTGCCAGGTGTCGGCGGGAGAGGTGTTCGAGGATCCCCTGGGAGAATTCAGCTCCATACGGCAGGTCCTGAAAAAATACTATCCCGAGGATGTGCGGATAAAAAAGATTGCCGCATGCGCGGCCCGCATGGCCCAGTCCGGCCAGTATAATTACGGACGGCTCATGCTGCGGGGGGATACGGTGGCGGCGGCCCTTGCGCTGGATGAATTCCTGCGGAATGCCATGAAGATGATATGGCTCTTCAATAAACGGTACGCCCCCTATTACAAGTGGACCTGGCATGGACTGAATGAACTGAGAAATGCCGGGGAGCTGACGGCTCTTTCGGATGCGGTGCCTCTTATCCGGGAACTTTCGGTGACGCCGGATCAGAGCAGCGCCTGGGATGACCTCCGTAAGGAAGGAAAAACCGGTGTGGTCAATACCGCCGACAGGAAAGTGCAGCTTATCGAGGAAATCTGCCGGATGACCGGCTCTCAGCTCAGAAAGGCCGGACTGTCCGACTGCAGGGAAGACTTCCTTGAGCTTTATACCTGGGATATCATGTCCCGGATCCGGGATGAGAGGCTGTCCCGGTGCCATGTGATGGAGGGATAAGATATGACGTTAGAGGAAAAGAAGGAAAGACTCATCGCCATGGAGTGGGAGGATTTCCGCAATGTGAACAATGAGGGAGGAAAGGCGGACTGCCAGGAAAATCCGGGGACATTTCATGCCATGCGGAAGTCTCAGTTCGCCCCCTGGCCGGAGTCCGTGGTGGACAGCTATATGTCGGACCTGGAGGAGGCGAAGAAGCAGGGAAGGAACCTTCCGGCGGAAAAATATGCCTGGATGATGGAATCCACGGCGCCGGAGGCATTTGCCAGGATATCCCATCTGCTCCCGGTGATCACGGAAGCAAAGAAGGATCTGATAGAGCGCATCGCGGCGCTGGAAGTGGGCTGGATGAGGGAATACTATAAAACATATCCTCATCTCTCTGCGGGAAACCGGCCCCTCACTACGGCCGAGGATGAGCCGGACGACACCTCCTTTGAAACCTATCTCCGGGGCGAGCTAAAGACCTATTCCGAGTGGACCCTGGCGGAATACTGGGGCTTTCTTGAGGATCTGCAGAAGAAGGGGCAGAATCTTGCCTTCCTGACCATGGAGGCTATGGTGAAGGAATACGGATATCCGGATCTCAAGGCGGCGGATGAGGCGGAGGCGAAGCGATGGGGCCGGTCGTAAATCCCTGGGACGAGCTGCGCCAGATTTGCTTTTCCCTGCCGGGAACACTCCTGGCCATCTGCGTGCATGAGATGTGCCACGGGCTGATGTCTTACGCGCTGGGGGATCCGACGCCTGTAAAGGACGGGAGAATCTCGCTGAATCCCCTGCGTCATCTGGACCCCATGGGTGTGGTCTGCCTGGTGGTGCTTCATTTCGGATGGGCAAAGCCTGTGCGCATCGCGCCCCAGTACTATAAGAACCGGAAGCTGGGAACCATTCTGGTGTCGCTGGCGGGACCGCTGTCCAATTTTGTGCTGGCCTTCCTGTCCCTTCTGCTCTACGGACTCTGCGTCGTTAAGCTGGGAGACGGCGGTATCGGGTATTATCTGCAGATATTCCTCTGGTATTCGGCGGTGATCAACATCGGACTGGGGACATTCAACCTGATACCCATTCCGCCCCTGGACGGATCCCACGTGGCGGAAGAGCTGTTTCCGCCCCTGGGAAAGCTTTTTGCTTCAAAGAGAAATATCATGCCCCTGCTGCTGGTGTGCCTTCTGATGACGGGACTTCTCACGGGACCGCTGGGTGTCATCGAGGATGCCCTGATGAACAGGCTCTGGCTGCAGGCTGTCAGGATACTGAACAGGATTGTATAGAACTATATGAAAACATACGGATTTATACCGGAATATGAACTCCCTGCGGGTCCGTTCCGGGAGGTGCTCATTCCCGGCGCCCTGGAACGGGAGTGGACGGTGACAGGAGACTATTCCAGGGTTGCGCGGAATCACTGCGCGGCGGTGCTCCTCACGAATCTGGTCCGCTACTTCATGGACCGCAGCTCCATCGACCGGATCAAGGCGAGAACCGATGCCGGGAAGGTCTTCTATGATGTTCATGATAAAGTGGGCAATGGTCCCATTCTGCGTTTTTTTTCCAAGGCCAAGCGGTACGTGAGACCCATGGGCTACCAGATCGACCATCGGAAGGTAAAGGATCTGGAGACCTTCCGCGATGCCCTGCGCAGGGGCAGGCCCTGTGTGATGCTTCTGATGGCGGAGGCCCTGGAGTGGCACTGGGTGCTGGCGGTAGGCCTCCGGGAATACGAGGACGGAACCTGGTATCTCCGTCTGGCGGACGGGTGGCACAGAAAGGCGGATATCTTCTGGAAGTGGAATGAGGGCTCCAGGTTCATCCTGGGCAGAGAGGTGTATATCCACAGGATCGGGTGTTAATGAACTGCTACAATCGCGGGGTGCTGGTTGACAGTATTCCGCGGTTTTTTCTAAAATAATGCTGTCAGACCGGCATCCCGGGTTGCCGGACAGAAGAGCAGTGCGCCGCAGGGCGTACCTTAATTCAGCGGTTTGGAAGCGAAGTGAAAAACATGCAGGGAGAGAAGCATTCGGAGTATTATCTGGTAGGAATTGATGTGGGGTCCACCACAACCAAGGTGACGGCCGCGGATCCCGACACGGGGGAAATCGTTTACGCGGACTACCGCAGACATCATGCGGAACAGCTGAAGAGTGTGATTGACGGAGTGAAACGGCTTGCAGAGACCTGCGCAGGCCGTTCTTTTCGTGTTGTAATGACAGGGTCCGGCGCGAAGGTCATCGCGGACGGGGCGGGTATTCCCTTTATCCAGGAAGTCGTCGCCAACGCGCTGGCGCTGCGTACCCGTTACCGCGATGTGGGAACGGCCATCGAGCTGGGCGGTCAGGATGCAAAGATCGTCTTCTTCCGGAAGGATGCCGCAAGCGGGCGCCTGGAGGTGGATGACATGCGCATGAACGGCAGCTGTGCCGGAGGAACGGGCGCTTTCATCGATGAGGTGGCAGAGGTTCTGCGGATTCCGGTAAAGGATTTCAACCGGGCTGCGGAGCAGGGCCAGGCGGTCTATGATATCTCCGGACGATGCGGCGTGTTCGCCAAGACGGATATTCAGCCCCTCCTGAACCAGGGAATTGCCAGGGAGGACCTGGCGCTGTCCTCCTTCCACGCCATCGCCAAGCAGACCATCGGAGGTCTGGCCCAGGGTCTGGAGATCCGGAAGCCCGTGGCCTTCGAGGGCGGCCCCCTTACCTTTAATCCGGTCCTTATCCGCGTCTTTAGGGAACGGCTGGGCCTTTCCGACGGGGATGTGATCATACCGGATCATCCCGAGAATATGGTTTCCTACGGGGCGGCGCTGTCTCTGGGAACTCTGTTCGCCAATGTCCGGAAGGAATATGACGGCGAAGAGCTCTGCCGCATCTTCCGGGAATGCAGAGTGCAGCCGGACAGGGAGAAGGATCACCTGAGCAGGCCCTTCTTCTCATCCCATGAAGAATACGAAGAATTCATGAAGCGCCATGAAAAGACGGTGCTTCCCCATTATGTTCCCTCGGAGGGAGAGCATGTCCGCGCATATCTCGGCATTGATTCCGGAAGCACCACAACCAAATTTGTCCTCATGAGCGAGAAGGAAGAGATCCTGGACGCCTTCTATGCCAATAATGAAGGAGAACCCCTGATTGTGGCGAAGAAGGCTCTGCTGGCACTCCGGGACAGATACCGGGCGAAAGGGGCGGTTCTGGAGATCCTGGCAGCCGGTTCCACCGGATACGGGGAGATGCTGTTTCATCACGCCATGAAGACGGAATGCCACGTGGTGGAGACGGTGGCCCACGCGAAGGCAGCGCTCCGCTATGTGGGGGACGCCTCTTTTCTGCTGGATATCGGCGGACAGGATATGAAGGCCATCTGGCTGGACCATGGCGTAATCACAGACATCGTCGTCAATGAGGCCTGCTCCTCCGGGTGCGGTTCTTTTCTGGAGAATTTCGCCAGAACCCTGTCCATCCCCGTGACGGGAATCGCCAGGGCGGCATTCTCCTCCGGCGCGCCGGCAGCGCTGGGAAGCCGCTGTACTGTGTTTATGAACAGCAGTATCATCACGGAACAGAGAAACGGCAAGAATCCGGAAGATATCATGGCCGGACTGTGCCGTTCCATCATAGAGAATGTATTTACCAAGGTGATCCGCATCTCCAACATCCGCACCCTGGGGGAGCGGATCGTGGTGCAGGGCGGAACCTTTGAAAACGATGCGGTTCTCCGCGCCATGGAGCAGTATATCGGAAGAAATGTGACCAGGTCCCCCTATCCGGGTCTGATGGGCGCCATCGGGGCGGCCCTTGTCACGAAGGAAAAGATGAAGGAGGGCCTTGCACCTTCCTTTATCGGCCTGGACAGAATGGATGCATTCTCCTACACCCAGGAGGCAAATATCACCTGTCCCTTCTGTCAGAATCACTGTAAACGGACGGTTGTGCACTTCTCAGACGGCACCGCCTGGGTTACCAACAACCGCTGCGAGCGCGGGGAGATCCTGGGAGACCCGAAAGAAGAAGCCACAAGGGAAAAGCTCCGCGCGGTCAATGAGGCGCGGGAGCGGATTCCGAATCTGTTCCGCCTGCGGGAAAAGCTGCTGTTTCAGGACTATCCCGCAAGTCCTGTCTCCGGAGAAAAGGGCGTGACCATCGGTATGCCGAGAGTCCTGTCCTTCTGGGATACCATGCCCTTCTGGACCACCTTCTGGAGAAGTCTCGGCTTCGGGGTCATGATATCGCCCCCGAGCAGCCGCAGACTCTATGAATCCGGCATCTCCGCCGTCACCTCGGATACCATCTGTTTCCCCGCAAAGCTGGTTCACGGACATCTCCGGGCCCTGGCCGCCATGAAGCCGGACAGAATCTTCATGCCCAGCATTACAGCCGTCAAATCGGAAAACACGGAGAAGACAAGTGAATCCATGTGCGCCGTGGTTAAGGGCTATCCCATCGTTGTCAGGAATTCCGATAATCCGGAGCGGCTCTTCGGCATTCCCTTCGACGCGCCGCTGTGGCACTGGCACACGGACGCGGACAGGAGGTACCAGCTGACGGGCTGGATGAAGGAAAACTTCGGAATCTCCCCAAAGGAGACGGAGAACGCCATTCTTCAGGGTGACAGGGCCATGAAGGAATTCCGCGGAGCGCTGAAGAAGGCTGCCGCGGAGGCCATGGACGGCGCGGCCGCGCGGGGAGAGTTCTGCGTGGTTCTGGCTTCCCGGCCCTATCAGAACGACCCGCTGGTCAATCACGACCTGCCGGAACTCATCAATTCCTTCGGCATCCCGGTGCTGACGGCAGATTCCCTGCCTTCCCAGGAGGAGACGGACCTGAGTCTGAGCCGTCTGGATGTGGTGAACAATTATCACGGAAGGATGCTCAGCTCCGCGATCCTGGCTGCGGAGAATGATACGCTGGAATATGTTCAGGCCGTGAGCTTCGGCTGCGGCCATGATGCCTATCTCTCCGATGAGATCATCCGGATCATGCACGGCATATCCGGAAAATCCCCGCTGGTGCTGAAGCTGGATGAGAGCGACGCCGGAGGACCGCTGAGAATCCGGGTCCGCTCCTTTGTGGAGACGGTGATCATGCGGAGAAAGAAGGGCGCGCAGGCAGGACCGGACGCCCTCCCGGATCCCTACAGAAGAAAATTCACAAAAGAAGACATCGAAACCAAGACGGTACTGGTGCCCAACACATCCCACGCATTTTCCATGGTGATGGCGGCAGTGTTCCGGGCCCAGGGAGTGCGGGCCGTCCCGCTGGAGATCGGCCGCGCGGAAGCCATACGCCTCGGAAAGCAGTATGTGCACAATGATATCTGCTTCCCCTCCCAGATTGTCATCGGTGAGATTCTGTGGGCCCTGAGAAGCGGGGCCTACGACCCGGACCACGTGGGCGTGGCCATGGCCAAATATATCGGAGACTGCAGACTGACCCACTACAGCGCCCTTCTGAGAAAGGCCCTGGATGATGCCGGCTATTCCCAGGTCCCCATCCTCACCAACGATGAGGAGGATTATCACAATCTTCATCCCGGCTTCCGGCTGAGCCTTCTTTCCGCCATGCGGCTCGCCTTCGCCCTGCCGATGGTGGATGCGCTGGAGGCGCTTCTCAGGAAGATACGGCCCTATGAAAAGATTCCCGGAAGTGCGGACCGGGCATTTGAGGAAGGAATAGATCTCCTCACGGAGGGACTCGCCGCCTCTGGCATCCGGGGCGCCCAGAAGGGGTTTGCGGAGGCCATAGAGCGGATGAAGGCAGTGGAGTATGACCGTTCCGTTCTCCGGCCCACCGTTCTGATCGTGGGAGAGTATCTGCTGAATTTCCATCCCGGGGCGAACCATGAGATTGAGCGGTATCTGGAGAAGAACGGCTTCGAGGTTATCGAAGCCAGAATGGCGGATGTCATCCGGAAGACATATTTCTATCAGGATGCCCAGAACAGGGAGTACAGGCTGAAGAAGCCCATCCGCCAAAAAGCGGTGGTTCATCTCGAAAGCAGTTTCTTTGTCATGGCCCAGAACCTGACGGATTCCGTCGCCTCCGCCCATCCTCTCTACAGCGCCCCCGCGCGCATGGAGGAGATGGTGAAGGAGAGCGACCAGATCATCCACCACACCTTCGACGCGGGGGAGGGCGTGCTGATCCCCGGGGAAATTCTCCACCACGCAAAGGAGGGATGCAGGAACTTCATTATTCTGCAGCCCTTCGGATGCCTGCCGAATCATGTGGTGGGACGGGGCATTGCCAAAAAGCTCAAGGAGCTCTATCCCGATGCCAGGATACTTCCCCTGGATTACGACCCCGACGTGAGTCAGGCGAATATTGAGAACCGTTTGCAGATGATGATCATGGACTGCAGGTAGACTTTGTGGTAAAATATCTTCCGACGTGAAAGGAGCATTCCATGATTAAAGTTAACCTGTATATAGCGGATCCCACCGGGGAGAACGGTTCCCTGCGGGATGAGGTTCTGAAATATGCGGAAAATATGAACCGCATGTATCAGATCTTTGATTTCAACTTTACAACAACGGAGTATCCGGGTAAGCTTTCCCGGAATAATGACGGAAAATACCAGGTAAAAAAGATGCAGAACGCGATTCTGCCTTCCATAAAGCAGTCGGACATCTGTTTTGTCATTTTCCTGTGCCGCGTGACGGAGATTGCACGGGTTGAGATGGATACCCTGATGGAGAATCTGACAAGACAGAAGAAGATGGCGTTTCAGTCCTGGTTTATCAACGACAAGGGACTGGCCCAGGTGTTCGCGGGCATTACCCAGGCCGTGGCCGGCCTGAACAACCGCACTGCATATCCGGAAGAAGAGGTAACGAAAGCCGAGAGGCTGGAACAGGTGCTCCTGAATCAGGCCGGAAACAGCATATCGGTAAATCACCTTTCCTCCGCGGAGATTTTCCTGAATCAGGCTATTACTATCCGGAGAAAGCTTGTTCTGCGGGACAGGGAACGGTATCTTGCCGGTCTCTGCGCCCCCTGCCAGGATCTGGGCACGGTCCTGTTCCGCATGGGAAGAATGAAGGATGCGGAGATGATGTACAGCCAGGCCCTCGGCGTGTGGAATCAGCTGCCGGAATCTCAGAAGGAAGCATTTGCCCTGCAGGCCGCGGGCAGCTATAACAATCTGGGCATTCTCCAGGTCGGTCAGAACAGGTATGAAGATGCCGGGAAGAATTACAGAGAAGCCGCGGAAGTATATCAGACGCTGCTGAAGCAGGCAGAAGAAGCGGGTGATGAAAGCCGTCAGGCCATGATCTGCCGGGGTATGGCCGATACGAACGCCAATCTCGGCGTGATGTACACCAGGATGAATCAGCCGGAACAGGCCGCTCAAAGCTATGAGGCGGCCATCGAAGGCATGCGGGCCCTGAAGGAGGGGCAGGACGACGAACAGACGAAGCTTCGTTTTGTAACGGCCGCCAATTCCCTGGGCGTACTCAGGAATTCCCGCAGAGAATACGAGAAGGCCGGTGAAATTCTGGAGGAAGCGCGGAATACCCTGACGGACCTTGTGGAGAAGAATCCGGCGGAGTACGAACCGCGGCTGGCCCAGGTTCGGTATAATCTGTTCCATGCATCCCGCGGCAGACAGGATACGGAGCATGCGAGGGAATACTGGAAGCAGGCTTCCGACATCGCAGAGCGCCGGAAGGAAACCAGCGATATCTGCCGGAGACTTGCGGATGCCATAGATGCGGAAAAGAATGCCGCACTGAAGCGCCAGACAGACGCAGCCCAGGCTGCGGAAGAACGGGCAAAGGCCGCTGCGGAAAGCGGAAATATCCAGGAGGCGGCCAAGGCCTACAAGGAAGCGGCGGATGTGTACCACAGCCTGCCCGGCGGAGAAAACCAGGTAAAATCAGCGGCCATGTACCACGAGATCGCGGAGATGCTCTGGGACAGAGAGCAGCTGGAGCAGGCGGAGATCTGCTATAAGAACGAGGTGATTCTGACCCGTTCCGCGGCGGAGGAGAATGAAGCCTATTATCCGGACCTGGCCATGGCGCTGTTCCGCATGGGAAGATTCTGCGATGAGGCCAAGGGACAGGAAGAGAATGAGTATCTGACCGAAGCCGTATCCATCGCGGAAAAATACAGAGAAAAGAGTGAACTGGCACAGGAGGTTTACGAGAACCTGACGGACGGTGCCATAGATTTTTCAGATTCCGTAAACGGGGAGGAGACAGATGTTTAATCCGGCACAGGCAATGAAGGCAATGGGACTGGTGAAGGAATTCGGGAAGAATCACCCGAAGGTTTCCGCTTTTCTGCAGAAGATGCATGAGGACGGGATCCCGGAAGGAACCGTACTGGAGCTGCGGATTACCCGTCCGGGCGGGGAAGAGCAGGTTACCAACATGAAGGTTCTCCCCTCTGATGTGGAGCTGATCCGGCATCTGTCGGAACTGAAAAAGTAAAAGCATGAATATACTCAATCTTGAGCATGTCAGCAAATCCTTTGAAAACAGGACACTCCTTGCGGATGTCACACTGGGAATCAACGATACGGACAAGATCGGAGTCATAGGAGTAAACGGGACAGGCAAGTCCACCCTCCTCTCCATCACTGCCGCGGCGCTGGAGCCCGATGAGGGGCAGGTGGTCCGGGGAAGAGACATCCGGATATCCTACCTGCCGCAGAATCCCGAATTCGACAGCAGCCGCTCTGTTCTGGAAAATGTCTCCCGCATCATAAACGGGAAGGATGTCTTCTGGGACACCACCGGGGAGGCCAGAGCCATGCTTCTCAGGTTCGGCATCGAGGATCCGGACGTGAGTCCGGAGATTCTTTCCGGCGGGCAGAAGAAGCGGGCAGCCCTTGCGGCTGCGATTCTCACGCCCTGCGACCTGCTGATCCTGGATGAGCCCACAAACCATCTGGACAATCAGATGATCGAATGGCTGGAGGATTATCTCATCCGTTTCCGGGGAGCCATCCTGATGGTGACCCATGACAGGTATTTTCTGGACAGCGTGACGGACCAGATCGTGGAGATTGACCGGGGAAAGCTTTACCGCTATGCGGAGAACTATTCCGGGTATCTGGAGCTCAGACAGCAGAGGATGGATTACGCCGTGGCCGCGGAGCGGAAGATGGCGGCCCTCTACCGCAAGGATCTGGCATGGATCATGCGGGGCGCAAGGGCCAGGTCCACCAAGCAGAAGGCTCATATCCGCCGTTTTGAGGAGCTGCGGGACAGGGACAGGCTGGTGGAGGAGCGCAATGTGGCCATCAATGCCCTGACCTCCCGCCTGGGCGGAAAAACCATAGAGCTTTATAATATTGCCAAGGGCTATAACGGCAGGATGCTCTTTTCGGATTTCAGCTATATTTTCCTGAAAAATGACCGCATCGGCATCATCGGGCCGAACGGCTGCGGGAAATCCACCCTTTTAAAAACCATCATCGGAAAGATCCCTCCCGACGCGGGGGAGATCGAGGTGGGACAGACCGTGAAGATCGGCTACTTCGGCCAGGAAAATGAACCGCCGAAGGACGAGAGCGAGCGTGTCATCGACTATGTGAAGGACATCGCCGAGTACATCAGGACGGAGGACGGGCTGACCTCGGCCTCCGCCATGTGCGAACAGTTCCTCTTCGACAGCAACATGCAGTATACGCCCATCGCGAAGCTCTCCGGCGGCGAAAAACGGCGTCTTTATCTGCTGCGTGTTCTGATGGCCGCCCCGAATGTACTGATTCTGGACGAGCCCACTAACGACCTGGATATCCAGACACTGCAGATTCTGGAGGATTATCTGGACCGTTTTGCGGGAATTGTCATTGTTGTATCCCACGACAGATATTTTCTGGACAGAATTGTCAACCGCGTCTTTTATTTTGACGGTTCCGGAACCATCGGACGCATCGAGGGGGCATGGACGGAATACAGAGAACAGGTCCTTGCCCGGGAAGAGACACCCGCGGCACCCGCCGATGCTCCGAAGAAGCAGGAGAAGCAGCCCGCAAAGCGGGAGCGGAAAAAACTGTCCTATCACGAGCAGCGGGAATATGATACCATCGAGGAGGAGATCGACCGGCTGCAGGAGGAGGCGGACAGGCTTTCAGAAGAAATCCTGGCGTCCGCCAGCGATTATGTCAGACTGCAGGAGCTGACAGCAGAGAAGGAAAGGACGGAGCAGAAGCTGGAGGAGCGGATGGAACGCTATCTTGAGCTTCAGGACATGCTGGATTCCATGAAAGGATGACTCTATGGAGCCGAAGAAACTGCTTGATATTCTCGCGGTCTGTGAAAAGCTGAAATGCGCGGAACGCCACTGCTGGACGTCCAGCGGGAGACAGGAGAGCGTGGCCGATCACAGCTGGCGCCTTGCGCTCATGGCCTATTTTCTGAAGGAGGATTTCCCGGAGCTGGATATGGACCGGGTTATCCGGATGTGCCTGATTCACGATCTGGGGGAGGCTTTTACCGGCGATATCCCGGCTTTTGTGAAGACCGAGGACAACCGGGCGTGGGAAAGCAGACTGCTGCACCAGTGGACGGACACCTTCCCGGAGCCCTTCCGGCAGGAAGTCAATGAGATGCTGGCGGAGATGGATGCCAGAGAGACCGGGGAGGCGAAGCTTTACAAGGCCCTGGACCGTCTGGAGGCGCTTATCGCCCACAACGAGGCGGATATCGCCACCTGGCTTCCGCTGGAATACGATCTGCAGTACAATTACGGAAAGGATGATATGCGGTTTTCCCCGGTGCTGATGAAGCTCCGTGAAGAGGTGGACCGCGTGACGACGGAAAAGATACAGGATGCAAAGCATGGAGGCTGAACGAAAACCAATCCGCGTAATCGGCCTGGATCTG
>JAGBNL010000055.1 GCA_017634415.1 Clostridium sp. | reverse complement strand
TGGATTACTGATGATTAGACTGGAAAATGTCAATAAGATATACAAACAGGGCTCCAGGGCGCTGAAGGATATTAATATTACGATTAAGGACGGAGAGTTCGTCTTCATCATGGGACGGAGCGGCTCCGGCAAGTCCACCCTTATCCGGCTTCTTTTAAAGGAGACGGAGCCGACCTCCGGCTATATTATGGTGGGCGATGACAATCTGCAGAAGATGAGCAGGAGAAATGTTCCCAGATACCGCAGAAGACTGGGCGTCGTTTTCCAGGATTTCCGCCTGCTGAAGGACCGGAATGTCTATGAGAACGTGGCCTTTGCCCAGCGGGTGATCGGGGTGCCCACCCGGACCATCCGGGAAAATGTGCCCCGGATCCTGCAGATGGTGGGACTGTCCTCGAAATACAAGGCCCTGCCGGCGGAGCTGTCCGGCGGCGAGCAGCAGCGCGTGGCCATCGCCAGGGCGCTCATCAACAACCCGGAGATTCTTCTCGCGGACGAGCCCACCGGGAACCTGGATTCCCGGAATTCCATGGAGATCATGCATCTGCTGGAGGATATCAACAGCAGGGGAACCACTGTGATCGTGGTAACCCACAGCCATGAGATCGTGCGGGATATGAAGAAGCGCGTTATCGTTCTGGACCGCGGCGTGGTGGCCCAGGATGCCGGGGAAGCGCTGGAGTACTAAAGACAGATAATGCAGGTACGCCTGCGGCGTACCTTTGAACCGCGGGGAGCCGCGGGGGGATCGCCCCTGTGGAATGACAGATAAGGAAACATACATATGGGAACTTTAATATACTGCATCAGGCAGGGAATTAAGAATATCGGCAGGAAAATCTGGATATCGCTGGTCTCCACGGCCAGCATCTCCGCCTGCATCTTCCTTTTCTGCCTGTTTTTTGCGGTCATAGCCAATGTCCGCTATATTGTGAGCAACGCGGAAGCGCAGGTTGCAGTTTCCGCCTTTTTTGACGCTGGGGTGACGGAAGAGGAGATCCTCTCGGTGAAATCCCAGATCGAGGCAAGGCCCGAGGTGCGGCAGGTGACCTACATCTCCGCCGATGAAGCCTGGGAGAACTTCCAGAAGGAATACTTCAAGGACAATGAGGAGCTGGCGAAGGGATTTGCCAATGACAATCCTCTGGCGAATTCCTCCTCCTGTGAGATCCACCTGAACAGCATCGAGGCCCAGAGCGCCTTCGTGCAGTGGCTGCAGGGAATTCCGGGCGTCCGGAAGGTCAATTATTCCATGGATACGGCAGCGGGACTGATCCGCTTCAACAAGCTGATCAGCGCGGCATCCGCCGTTATTATCGGCATCCTGCTGGCAGTCTCCATATTCCTCATCAGCAACACCATTTCCACGGCAGCGGCATTCCGCAAGGATGAAAACCGCATCATGCGGCTCATCGGCGCCACCAATTTCATGATCCGGGCGCCCTTCGTGGTGGAGGGAATCCTCATCGGGCTGGCGGGGGCGGTCATCCCTGTGACCATCTGCTTCTTCATGTACCGGCAGGCCGTGCAGATTCTCCTGGAGAAATTCAATATTCTCTCCAGCATCGTGGACTTCCTTCCGGTGGAAGAGATATTCCCCACCATGGCGGCGGTAGCGCTGGCCCTGGGCGTGGGCATCGGATTCATCGGCAGCTTTTTCACCATCCGGAAGCATCTGAAGGTGTAATCATGAGAATGAAATATGGATTTCAACGCCTGCTGTGCTTTTTTCTCGCGGCCCTCTTTCTGACCATGCCGGCCTACGGCGCCACAAAGAAGGATGTGGAGGATGCGAAGGACAAGGCGCAGATCATCGAGGCGGAGAAGAGAAAGACCGAACAGAAGATCGCCGAGCTGGAAACGCTGAAGAGCGATACCCAGGCCTACATCCGCGAGCTGGACATGCAGCTTCTGCAGCTGGCGGACGAGCTGGACCAGCTGGAGCTGGATATCACCGCCAAGCAGGCCCAGATCGACGAGACCACGGCTCATCTGAAAGAGGCGGAAGCGACGGAGCGGGAGCAGTATGAGGCCATGAAGCTCCGGATTCAGTATATGTACGAGAAGGGAGATTCCAGCTATCTGGATATGCTTCTTTCTTCCGGTTCCATGTCGGAGCTTCTGAACAGGGCGGAGTACATCCAGGAAATCTCGGTCTATGACCGGGACATGCTGGAGAAGTATAAAGCCATCGTGGCCGATATCGCGGCCACCAAGGCAAAGCTGGAGGAAGAGCTGGCCCAGCTGGAGGACCTGAAGACTCAGACCGAGGCAAAGCAGGCATCTGTCCTCATGCTGGCGGACGAGAAGAACAAGGAACTGGCCAGTCTGAACTCCCAGCTGGAGACCCAGGCAGAGCTCAGGGCCGGCTATGAGGCCGACCTGGCGGAGACCAACGCCCGGATCGCCCAGATGGAAGAGGAGATCCGGAAGGCGGAGGAGGAAGCGAGACGCCGGGCGGAGGAGGAAGCCAGAAGGAAAGCCGAGGAAGAGGCCCGACGCAAGGCGGAAGAGGCAGCCCGGGAGAGAGAGGGCGCCGGCGAGGCCAGCGGCAAGGCGGTGGACGCGCCGAAGGACAACGGCAAGTCATCTTCTTCCGTATCGGCACCGGCTTCGTCCAAGGGAACGGGAAGCCTGTCCTGGCCGCTTCCGGCCAGTGACTACATCACCTCCGGCTTCGGACACAGAGAATCTCCCACGGCGGGAGCTTCCAGCAACCACCAGGGAATTGATATCGGCGCCTCCACCGGGTCCAGCATCACCGCTGCGGACGGAGGAACCGTCATCACCGCAAGCTACAGCAGCTCCGCGGGAAACTATGTGGTAATCAGCCACGGAAACGGACTGTCCACTGTCTATATGCACTGTTCGAAGCTTCTTGTGTCGGAGGGCGATACCGTATCCAAGGGTCAGACCATCGCCAAGGTGGGTTCCACCGGCTATTCCACGGGACCCCATCTCCACTTCGGCGTCCGCAAGAACGGAAGCTATGTGGACCCGACAGATTACGTCAGCCCGTAAAAGGGGACTGTGTGGACCCGACAGATTACGTCAGCCCGTAAAGGGGGAATGAGACTTGTATAATCAGGATGAGTATAACAACGGGAATATAAATAATCAGGATGGATATAACAACGGTTATATGAACAATCAGGACGGGTATAACAACGGGTATATCAATAATCAGGACGGGTATGGGAACGGATACGTGAATCCCGTGCCGGGACAGCCGGAGAAAAAGAGCCGGTTCGGCCTGGGCGTTCTGGTGGGTGCCCTGTGCGCCGTCTTCATCTGCAGCGCAGTCTTCACAGGCGCGCTTCTGTTCCTCGGGGTGCCCTCTTTTATGGGAAGCACTGCGTCTTCGGGAAATGGCGCCGGCGGGCAGGACTGGAACAAGATTGAGAGAAAGCTGGAGAACATCCAGGATTACGTGGACAGATATTATATCTTCGACGACCGGGTGGACCCGGTGCTCCAGGAGGAATATATCTACAAGGGCTACATGGCTGCCCTGGGCGATGTCTATTCCACCTACTATACAGAGGAAGAGTGGAATGACATGGAGGAACAGACCTCCGGATCCTACGTGGGTATCGGCGTTCTGGTGCAGCAGGATAAAAATACCGGCCTGGTGACCGTCATGAAGGTATTCTCCGGCAGTCCCGCGAAGGAAGCGGGAATGCTCGCGGGAGACATCCTGGCCCAGGTGGGAGAGGTGGACGCCACCACCATGGATCTGGACATGCTGGTGCAGAACCATATCCGGGGCGAAGAAGGGACGGACGTGGACATCACGGTGTTCCGCCCGGACAGCAACGAATACATCG
Source organism: Clostridium sp. (assembly GCA_017634415.1). Classification (GTDB taxonomy): domain Bacteria; phylum Bacillota; class Clostridia; order Lachnospirales; family Lachnospiraceae; genus Clostridium_R. The sequence goes on along the minus strand of JAGBNL010000055.1, from coordinate 1,023 downwards.
ACATGACCATCACCAGAAAGACCGTGGCCGTGGAGACGGTGGAAGCCAAAATCAACGGCGACATCGGATATATCAGCGTTTCCGAGTTTGACGGGGTCAGCGCCGGACAGTTCCGGTCCGCCATCGACACCCTGCAGGAGCGGGGCATGAAGAAGCTGATCGTTGACATGCGGAACAACCCCGGCGGAGATGTGAACACGGTTATCGACATGACCGACTACCTGCTGGACCAGAACCAGGTCATCTTCAGCATGGAGAGCAAGCAGGGCAAGGAGCGGGTCTTCAAGTCCACCGACAACCACAAGGTGGATATCCCCATCGTGGTGCTGGTCAACAGCAATTCCGCCAGCGCAGCGGAGATATTTACCGGCGCGCTGCAGGATCACGGAGCAGCCACCATCGTGGGAACCACCACCTTCGGCAAGGGCATCGTCCAGTCCGTCTTCGAGCTGGATGACGGCAGCGCCCTCAAGATTACCACGGAGCGTTACTTCACCCCCAACGGCCGCAACATCCACGAGCAGGGTATCGAGCCCGACGTGGTGGTGGAGCTGGAAGGCGGCAACGACTACGCCCTGTCCTCCATGAAGGAAGAGGAAGACAACCAGCTGCAGAAGGCCATGGAGATCCTTATGGCGAAGTAAGAATCCGAGAGCGAAACCGGACAGACATCCGGGCCGAAAGAGGATATAACCCGGCGAAACATCAGGATGAATATCCCTGTGAAACATCAGGAAGAGTATCCCTGTGAAACATCAGGGTGACAGAAAGAGTGAGACAGAGTACGGAGAGAGGGGGCTGATGCACCAGCCCCCTCGAAGTTTCTTCATGTCCGCCGGCGCCAATGAAAAACTGAAATAATGCGAGGAAGTAACGATGTATGTGATAGCGGGCCTGGGGAATCCAGGCAGGAAATATGAGAAAACAAGACACAATGTGGGATTCGAGGTGATCGACCGTCTGGCGGAAAAGTACGGGATCTCCGTGAATGAGAAGATGTTCCAGGGCCTGGTGGGCCGGGGC
>JAGBNL010000054.1 GCA_017634415.1 Clostridium sp. | reverse complement strand
GAAACGTTTTGATTCCAGACCGATTTCCGACTGTAAGTTTGAGAAGCACGCGGAGTGCATCGATATGCAGGATATGGTGAGCGGTAAGGAGTATTTCTGCTATGGGCCTTACGAGCCTTCCATGGAGGTTGTGGGCGAGGCGCCGGAACTGGACTGTGTCTACTATAAGGACACCGGAAGCCGGGTGGAGTTTAAGGAAGGAATGTTTGCCATAGCCATGACCAGTGATGTGCATATGCCGGAGCTGAGAATCGGAGATGAGAGTGTTCCGGTGGTGAAGGTGGTTGTGAAGCTGCATGCGAAGTAGGGGAGACCTGCTTCCACTGCGGATTGCCGTTCCAGGAAAAGTTGTCTGATATTTTATAGATAACTCATAGTTTAAGGCGCTGACAAATCGTCAGCGCCTTACAGTACTTTAAAAGCCCCAATAAACTATAGATACCTATACTTTAAACCTGTACCCCACGCCCCAGATGGTTTCGATGTACTGGGGTCTGGCGGTGTTGAATTCGATTTTTTCCCGGATTTTCTTGATGTGCACGGTGACAGTGGCGATGTCGCCCAGGGATTCCATGCCCCAGATTTCCCGGAAGAGTTCTTCTTTGGTGTACACGTGGTTCGGGTTTTCCGCCAGGAAGGTGAGGAGGTCGAATTCTTTTGTGGTGAAGTTTTTCTCTTCGCCGTTGATCCAGACTCTCCGGGCGGTTTTGTCAATTTTCAGACCGCGGATCTCCACGGTCTCGTTCTCCGGGCGGCCTCTGCCGATGAGGCGCTCGTAGCGGGCAAGATGGGCCTTGACTCTGGCCACCATCTCGCTGGGGCTGAAGGGCTTGGTGATGTAATCATCGGCACCCAGGCCCAGGCCGCGGATTTTATCGATGTCGTCTTTTTTCGCCGAAACGATGATGACAGGTGTGTTTTTATTGCTGCGGATCTGCTTGCAGATCTCGAAGCCGTCGGTGCCGGGAAGCATGAGGTCCAGAAGGATCAGGTCGAAGTCTTCCTGCAGGCTCCGGACCAGTCCCTTGTCGCCGTCGTTCTCTATCTCCACATCGAAGCCGGAAAGCTCCAGATAGTCTTTTTCCAGCTCCGCGATACTGACTTCATCCTCAATGATCAATATTCTGCTCATCTTTTTCTGCCTCCTGGTATTTCCGCAGTTCAAAGTGCATGGCGGTTCCCACGTGCTCCGTGCTGGTGGCCCAGATACGGCCGCCGTGGTCTTCTATGATTTTCTTCACGATAGAGAGGCCGATGCCGCTGCCGCCGCGGGAGGAGTTTCTGGACGCGTCTGTCCGGTAAAACCGGTCAAATATCTTCGGCAGGTCCTGTTTGGCGATGCCGGAACCATTGTCCTCTATCGTTGTCAGGACGAAGTCGCCCTCATCTTTGATGACGATGCTGATGCGCCCCGGCTTTTTATCCAGGTACTTCAGCGAGTTGCCGATGATGTTGTTGATGACGCGCTTCAGCTGCTCCGGGTCGGCAATGACGCACACACTGTCCGCCACGTCTGTGATGTAGCTGAATTCGACGCCCCGGGTGTCCATGTCCAGTCCCACTTCTTCCACACAGTCCCCGAAGTATTCGTTCACGTGGATTTTCGCGAAGTTGTAGGGGATTCTGTTGGTGTCGATCTTCGTGTAGAATGTCAGCTCGTCCAGAAGCCGGTCCATATCCATGGTTTTATTGTAGATGGTGCGCACGTACTTGTCCAGTTTTTCCGGAGAGGAGGCGACGCCGTCCCGGATGCCTTCCACGTAGCCCTTGATGGCGGTAAGGGGGGTTCGGAGATCGTGGGATATATTGGAGAGCAGCATCTTGCTCTCCCGGTCATAGGCCACCTTCTCTTCCGCGGACTCTTTCAGACGGATGCGCATCTCCTCGAAATCCCGGCACAGCATGCCGATCTCGGACTCGCTGTCCACCTCCAGGGTGGAATCCAGGTCGCCGTCACGGATTTTGTTCATGGCTTCCTGCAGGCTCCGGAGGGGCTTGATGACATCCTGGAATATCCAGCCGGACAGTGTGACGCCCCCCAGAACAACGATGATCAGCCCGAAGAAGAGGAATTCATCTTTCAGGGGGCCGAAGTTGTGCTGCCCGCTCAGGGCCATCATGAGCAGCATGAGAAAGGGAAGCAGGGTGACGGACAGAAGGACCGGCAGCATGCTTTTTTTTGCTTTCATTGTATGTACCTCTGTGCTGCAGTTCCTCCGGCAGCATTCTGCCGGATGGGGTATGCAGAACGGCGCCGAAAAAGGCGCCGGTTCAGTCTGGGTTCTGATCAGATATGATCACTTCACGTATCCCTTTAAAATCTCCACTTTATCGGTTCTCTCCCAGGGCAGGTCCACGTCGGTGCGGCCGAAGTGGCCGTAGGCCGCGGTCTGCTTATAGATGGGCCGGCGCAGGTCAAGCATTCTGATGATTCCCGCCGGGCGCAGGTCGAAGTTTTCTTTCACAATCTCGATGAGGCGGCTGTTGGAGAGCTTCCCGGTGCCGAAGGTATCCACCATGACGGAGGTGGGCTTTGCCACACCGATGGCGTAGGAAAGCTGGATCTGGCAGCGGTCCGCAAGGCCCGCGGCCACGATGTTCTTCGCCACATATCTGGCTGCATAGCAGGCGGAACGGTCCACCTTGGTGCAGTCCTTGCCGGAGAATGCGCCGCCGCCGTGTCCGGAAGCGCCGCCGTAGGTGTCTACCACGATCTTTCTGCCGGTGAGGCCGCTGTCGCCCATGGGACCGCCGATGACGAAGCGTCCGGTGGGATTGATGAAGTATTTGGTGTCTTCCGCCACCAGCTCCCGGGGCAGGACTTCGTCGAAGATGTACTTTTTCACGTCTTCATGAATCTGCTTCTGGGACACTTCGGGGCTGTGCTGGGTGGAGAGAACCACCGCATCCAGCTTCACGGGCTTTCCGTTCTCATCGTACTCTACCGTCACCTGGGTCTTGCCGTCGGGACGAAGGTAGGGCAGGGTGCCGTTCTTGCGGACTTCCGCCAGTTTTCTGGAGAGGCGGTGGGCCAGCGCGATGGGATAGGGCATCAGCTCCGGCGTCTCGTTCACGGCGTAACCGAACATCATGCCCTGGTCGCCGGCGCCGATGGCCTCCAGCTCTTCATCGCTCATCTCCTGCTCTCTTGCTTCCAGCGCCCTGTCTACGCCCATGGCGATATCCGGGGACTGCTGATGAATCATGGTCTGCACCGCGCAGGTATCCGCGTCAAATCCCATGTCGGACCCGGTGTAGCCGATGGCCCGCACGGTATCACGGACAATCTGCTGAATGTCCACATGGGCCTTGGTGGTAATCTCTCCCATGACGGCCACAATGCCTGTGGTGGTTATGGTCTCGCAGGCGGACCTGGTCATGGGATCCTGGGCCAGCATGGCGTCCAGGATGGCATCGGAGATCTGGTCGCACATTTTATCAGGATGTCCTTCTGTTACGGATTCGGAGGTAAATAAACGTCTTTCCATTGATGTATTCCTTTCTAAAAAAAGATCCGCGTAACAATACGCGGATCTGATTGACTGTGATCAAATCCACTTATTGCTCGGCGGGTGTTCCCGCCGCTCAGGCTGGCACCTTCCGCTCTCCGAAGCTGTTCCGGATGCGGGGTTGTCGTGACTTCATCGATCCTATGTATCTCCATCACTCTGAATAAGGGACGTGTTTAATACACTCTGATATTTAATTGTAGTTTGCTTTAACCGATGCGCAGGCGGAATTTCTGTGCCTCCCGCTCGGTATCCACGGCCTCGATGCAGGCTCCCAGGCCCCGGAGTTTTTCTTCGAAGCACTCGTAGCCGCGGCGGATATAGCCGATCTCGTCCACGACGGTATATCCGTCTGCTGCCAGACCAGCCAGCACGAGAGCTGCGCCGGCCCGCAGGTCCGGGGCGACGACCTCCGCTCCCATCAGCTTGTTTACGCCGACGATGATAGCGGTGTTGCCCTCGACGCGGATATTTGCCCCCATGCGTGAGAGCTCATCCACGTATTTGAAGCGGTTCTCGAAGATGCTTTCCGTGACGATGCTCGTCCCGTCCGCCAGCGCCAGCGTCACCGTGATCTGCGGCTGCATGTCGGTGGGGAATCCCGGGTAGGGCAGGGTCTTGATATTCATGTGGTTCTGACGGGAACGTCCCACCACACGAACGGCTTCATCGAATTCCGTGACTTCGCAGCCCAGCTCCACCAGCTTTGCGGTGATGGACTCCAGATGCTTCGGAATCACGTTCTGGATGGTGATGTCGCCGCGGGTTACCGCAGCGGCGCACATGAAGGTGCCCGCCTCAATCTGGTCCGGAATGATGGAATATTCCGTGCCGTGCAGGCGCTTTACACCGCGGATACGGATGACATCCGTTCCGGCGCCGCGGATATTGGCCCCCATGCTGTTTAAGAAGTTGGCCACATCGACCACGTGGGGCTCCTTGGCCGGGTTTTCGATGATGGTTTCTCCCTCGGCAAGAGCCGCAGCCATCATGATGTTGATGGTTGCCCCCACGGAGACCACATCCAGATAGATATGGGCGCCGATGAGGTCGATGGCGTGAGCGTAGACCGTGCCGTTCTTCTCCACGCTGACCTTCGCGCCCAGGGCCCGGAAGCCCTTCAGGTGCAGGTCGATGGGACGGCTTCCGATGTTGCAGCCGCCCGGCAGCGGAACCTCCGCGCTCTTGTAGCGTCCGAGCAGTGCTCCCAGGAAGTAGTAGGATGCCCGGATCTTTCTCATATATTCATCTTCCACACGGACCTGGTGGATATCGGCCGTATTGATGCGCACCGTGTGCCGGTCGATCCGGTCCACTTTCGCGCCTATCTGTATCAGGGCTTCCAGCAGGACATTGATATCCCGCACATCCGGCAGATTCTCGATCAGGACGTCTTCGTCCGTCATGACCGTAGCCGCGAGGATTCCCAGCGCCGCGTTCTTGGCGCCGCCGATGACTACCTCGCCTGCCAGAGGTATACCGCCCTTTATGATAAACTGACTCATGAAAACACCTCAAAGCGTATATTCGGTCGTATTATATACCATAAGCCTGATTTATGCAAAGGTTTCTTTTATCCTACTGCCGGAGAAAGCATACGAAGTCATTGCCCAGCGCGTTGAAATAGGCGTTGGAATCGTTGATTCCCATGAGTTCTTCGAACATTTCTTCCGTTCCCGGATTGTGCACGATGGTCACGTTGCTGAACCGGTCGTAGGCCGGAAGGAGCAGGTAATTCGTATCATCGGTAAATGCACACACCGGCATGCCTTCTGATATGAAGTAGAGCACCTGGCTGAGGGTCAGGCCGCTGCAGTCCAGAAGCACGGTGCCGTCCTCGGATACCTGCCGGTTATCCCGGTAGTCCGCAAGGTACTGCTCCGCCGCGGCATAGGCCTCCGTATTGCTGCCGGCCCTTGCTTCCTGGGCCCTGTCCACACGGGACCAGATGACGTTGCCGTCCTCGTCCGTGACGACGCCCATGCCGTCCCAGGTTTTCCTGACGGCGTCCGCGAAATCCGTGTAACGGCCGTTATAATCGCCCCGCACGTAGGAGATGAAGCTGCCTGCAGTGCTGATATTGCCCGGCTCCAGGGTGACCAGTCCGTCCTCCCTCGCTTCCATCCTGCCGGGCATCCGCGCACGGCTCTGCCGCTCCGCGGAGCTGGTCTGGATATAGTACATCCGCCCCATCACCCGGTCCGCCAGATAGCCGATGCCGGCGAGGGCAGCATTTTCCTGTTCTTCGTTGCTGATGAGGGTATCGTCGGTCTCCGGCACATATCCGGACTCCGTCTTCCGCATCCGCTCCATATGAATCCGGCTGTTGTCGATGGAGACGTCCATGAGGCAGATATCCGGCTTCTCATACCGGGTTTCCTGCTTCATCTCTTCATTGACCACTTCCACCGCGTACAGGGGAAGGCCCATGACCCGCCCGTGGCGCTTCATGAGCTCCTCCGGGTGCCCCAGGCCGTATGCCAGGTCAGACCCTATGAAGCCCACCAGCTTCACCGCGGAGTTCCCCTCCGCCGTGACGCCCGTCAGCTCGCCGCTTTCAAGGTTCAGCACCTTGATGCCCTCGGCGTACCATGGCTCGTCGCTGTCCATCCAGGCGATGCGGGACCGGTCGCCGCTGGCGGCGAAGTTTTCCGCCGTGAGGCCCGACGCCACCATCTCCACCGTATGGTCGGAAAGGGTGATCCCGTATACCGTGTGGTTCATCAGAAGATACAGCTTCTCTGTTCCCGCCAGATAGCAGAAGGTATCCACGTCCTCCTGCAGGCGGCAGGCATCCTCCATGGAGGGGATGTAGAGAAGCTCTGAGAGAACATTTTCCGTATTATCGTATTTATAGAGGGAGACGCCGGTGGTGCCCGCATGGGAACCGCGGCCCAGATAGCCGCTCACCAGGAAGTACATCTCCCCGGTCTCGCTGAGGGTCAGGATCCTGGCTCTCTCGCCTCCCGCAAGGCGTCCCGCCTCCTCGTCGCTCTCCCGGGAGCTGTACACCTCGGTGGTGATGCCGGACTCTGTGTCGTGAAGCCACACCTCGCCGGCGGTGACGAATCCCTTCATCCGTCCGGATTCTTCTTCCACCGTCTGCAGGCCCTCCCCGTCGGAGATGCCCAGCATGATGCGGGTATCCGTGAACATGGAGGGGTCGCCGGAGAAGAGCTGATTCACCCGACGGGTGAAGTCCATCATGAAGATACGCTCCGCGCCCCTGCGCATAGTAAAGCTTTCTTTCACATCGTAGAAGCACTCGCCCTGCTCTGTCTCGCAGCGGGTGGTGTAGGTGCGCACCACCACGCCGGTGTCGCCCCTAAGCTCCCGGAGGTGCATGGAGGCTTCTCCCGCCATCTGCATGCCCGTGGCGTGCCAGGTGAGCATGTCAAAGTTATTCCTGAGGGTCACATATCCCAGGGTGCTGTTGTCCTCATTGGCGTCCACCTCCAGATAGGTGGTGAGGTCCCTTGCCGTCTGCTGGTTGAAGGACTTTTCGGAGAACTCCTCCGCCAGCGAGAGCATTTCCTCCGTATACGGCGAAGAGGGAAGCAGTATTCTCGTGTAATAAGAATATTCCTTCCCGTCGTTTGTGCTGAGGATCAGCGTCATATTATATTCTTCGTCCGCCTGAATCAGGTTCTGGATGGGCAGGATGGCCCGGAGCCGTCCTCCGGCGTCCTGCAGGTCCGACACCTCGGTCCGCTCCACCAGCCGTTCTCCGGACAGATCACGAATCTCGTACCGAAGGCCTCCGATAACCACGCCTTCCGTGTCGATCAGCACCGAAAGCCTTCTGTCCTCCGGAAGAATGGTCAGGTCCGTTCTTCCGGCGTATTCCCGCTCATCGTCCGTATAGCCCCGGAGCTCGTTCATCTCACGCCCCAGGAACTCGAAGGAGATGCCCGGGATGGAGACTCTCTCCAGCTCCTGATAGACTGCCAGGGCTTCTTCTTCCTCCTCGGCGTCCCGGAGTGTCGTCCTCACTGTCAGTACCGCCAGAATAAGCACCACCGTGAGGACAAGCCCCATCACCACCCGGCGGATGAGCGCCAGCTTCTCTCTCATTTAACCGAAGAGCTTTGCCGGATAAACGCCGTCCGCGATCAGTCTGGCAAATGCTGCCGCTACGGTTTCTTTATCTTCTCTGTAGGTTACTCCGAACCATTTGTCCTTTGTCTCCAGCATCTTTACCGTGGCCTTTCCGGACCGCACCAGGCTGTCGATGACGGTGGGAAGCAGGTATTCGGAGGAGGTGTCGCCCTCCGGAAGCTTCGCCAGGAATTCCGGGAAGCCTGCCGCCAGCTCATCGATGAAGGAGGCCGGCAGTCCCCACATGTTCATGGATACGTGCTGGTCTTCCCTGACGGTGACGGGGTTCCCCGCCTTGTCGGTGGCTTCCATGCCTTCCGGGGTTTTCCGGATGTTGTAGGTCTCGGTGACCTTCGTCATCAGGCCTTCTTCGCTCACTTCGCAGACGCCGCGGGTCACGGTGCCGTTGTCGCTCAGGGTATTCTTCAGGATGTAGCCTGCCATGGACATATCATAGACTTTCGCGTTCTCATCCATGGTATTCTCCATCCAGTCATGGATCTTCTTAAATGCTTCTTTCCCGTAGTAGTCATCGGCATTGATGACCAGGAAGGGCTCTTTCACGATGCCCCGGCAGGAAAGGATGGCCTGGCCTGTGCCCCAGGGCTTCTTTCTGCCTTCCGGAACGGTGAATCCCTCCGGAAGGTCGTCCATCTCCTGGAAGGCGTACTCCACCGGAAGGATCTTCTCGATCCGGTTGCCGATGATCTCTTTGAAATCCTTCTCCAGGTCTTTCCGGATGATGAAGACCACCTTGTCAAAGCCTGCTTCCATGGCGTCATGGATGGAGTAATCCATGATGATCTCGCCGTTCGGGCCCATGGGCTCCAGCTGCTTGATGCCGCCGCCGAACCGGCTTCCGATACCTGCTGCCATCACTACCAGAGTTGTATGCTTCATGATAATTATCCTCTTTTTGCTGCTGTTATATTTCTGTTTCTGTGAATGCACTCCCGTGCAATCGTGTTATTATAACACAGGATTGCCCTGTATTCCAGCGGATTCTTTTCCTGTTTTACGTTGTCTCGTCCTCGATCATGCGGTAGCCGATGCCCATCTCCGTGAAGACGTATTCCGGCTCCGCGGGATTTTTCTCCAGCTTTCTGCGGATGTGGGCCATGTTCACCCGGAGGATGCTGTTGT
>JAGBNL010000053.1 GCA_017634415.1 Clostridium sp. | reverse complement strand
TTCCTCGATAGCTCAGTCGGTAGAGCACGCGGCTGTTAACCGCGCTGTCGTAGGTTCGAGTCCTACTCGGGGAGTTTTTCTGGCATGAGCACTTAGCGGCTGTTTTGTGGCCGCTTACGTGCGAGCCGTGCAAAGCACTTAGCGAGGCATAGCCGAGCTTAGTACTTTGTATTTTTTATTATGGACCTTTAGCTCAGTTGGTTAGAGCAGTCGGCTCATAACCGATAGGTCCCGGGTTCGAGTCCCTGAAGGTCCACTTCATTATAATTTTGAGGCTGTATTCCATTTGAGAAAGTGGTTGACATTTTTAGCCGAAGAATTATAATAGGCATTGTCCCCAGGGACGATGCAAAACTGAATATGTGCGTGTAGCTCAGCTGGATAGAGCACCTGGCTACGGACCAGGGTGTCGAGGGTTCGAATCCTTTCACGCACGTAGATGAGGCCATGTTCGAAAGAACGTGGCCTCTTGTTGTATATTGAATAAAAGCGAGAAACCGTATATAATAATTCAGTTACGGTTCTGCACTGCAGAGCCGGTGATTTGCCAAAAGGAAAAAGAGGATAACGGAGGATTACAGAGAATGCTGACTGCAAAAAATACAAAACGGCTGGCTTCTGTCATCAAATGGCTGATTCCCATGGTTCTTGCCATGGTGCTTCTCTTCAGTACAGGCGGATGCGGAAAGCCGGATGCGGCGAAGCCGGAGGACACCACGGCAGCCTTCGAGCTGGTGGAGGGCACCACGGCGGTCATGGAGGAAGTGGTTTCTTCTGAGGCGCAGAGGCCGGGAGAGGTCCAGGCCGGGCCGGAACAATCTAAGCCATCGCAGATACAGGAATCGGAAGAACTTCCGGAAAACACCGAGGCTCTGACGGAGGGGGCCGGACAGAACGAGACTGCTGCGGAAAGCCCGGCGGATACAGAACCTGAGGAAGAAACGGCCGGGATTGCCGGGCAGGAGGCATCCGTCACTGAGGACGGAGAATATACCTCCAAAGAAGAGGTGGCGGAGTACATTCATCTCTTCGGACATCTTCCCTCCAATTTTATTACCAAGAAGGACGCGAAAGCCCTGGGATGGGAAGGCGGCGTCAACCTGGGAGAGGTTGCCCCCGGCATGAGCATCGGCGGCGACCGATTCGGGAATTATGAAAAGCAGCTTCCGGATAAAAAAGGCCGGAAATATACCGAGTGCGACATTGATTATAAGGGAAAGAAGAGGAATGCGAAGCGCATCGTCTTTTCCAATGACGGTCTGATCTTCTATACGGAGGATCACTATAAGACCTTTGAACAGCTGTATTAAAGAGGGTGTTGTTATGAAACTGATTGAACTTGACATGAATACATTTGAGACGAAGGACGATGTCCACCGCTTTCTTGCGGAGGAGATGGAATTCCCGGAATACTACGGAAGCAATCTGGATGCTCTCTATGACGTGCTGACCTCGGATCTGACAGATAATTACTGCATCCATCTGGTGAGATGCACCGCACAGGAAGCACCGCTCCATGAATTTGCGGAGCAGCTGGAGAGAGTTCTTGAGGATGCCGCAGAGTCGATTCACGAGGAGGAGGGCGGTTTTTATGCTGTTTTCGAGGATATGTCGCCCAAAGCGGACCCCAGAACCTGGAACAACTTCAGCTTCTAAGAAGTATATCACCGCGGCGGGAAGTCTTCCGCCCCGTGAAGCTGCGCTGCTGACAGAAGCGGGACTCTGCGAGCGGGGACTCAATATTCCAACGGAGGAAAATGAGGACAGCGTACTGGTATATTACCGGGCAGAGCTGGTGAGAAGCAGCAGAAAAACCATCGCGCTGCAGATCAAAGCCGACGGGAAAATATTTGTCCGGGCGCCCTGGCGGGTTCCGGAGAGAGAGCTTCAGAACTTTCTGGAGAGCAGGACCGGTTGGCTGGGAGAGCATCTTCTGAAAACGGCGGAGCGGCTGGCAGAGAAGGAAGCGGCGCCTCCGGAGGATGCGGCCGGGTTCCGGGAAAAACGGCGGGAGTTTGCCCCGCTGCTGGAGCAGAAGGTCGCTTATTACGCCGCAAGGATGGGTGTCACCTACGGGAGAATCACCATCCGCAGCCAGAAGACCCGATGGGGAAGCTGCAGCAGCGCGGGAAATCTGAATTTTAATATCCGTCTGGCAGACCTGCCGGAGGAACTGCTGGATTATGTTGTTGTGCATGAACTGGCGCACAGGCGGGAAATGAACCACTCCGCGGATTTCTGGAATATCGTGGAGCGGGAGATGCCTGACTGGCGGGAGCGCCGGAAAAAACTCAGAGAATACAGGATCTGAGAAACGGGAGAGGGTGACCAGATGACACATACTTCCGGAGAAATCTGGATGATGTATACAAAGAAGGCGGACTTTGCCGCCATCGCAGATCGGTTCGGCATCGATCCCGTGACGGCCCGTATCCTGACAAACCGGGGAATCACCGGGGATACGGCCATAGAAAGGTATCTGAGGGGAACCATCCGGGACCTGCATGACCCGGCCCTTCTTCCCGGGGCGGAAAAGGCGGCGGACCTGATTCTTGAGAGAATCCGGCAGGGAAGCCGGATGCGCATTGTGGGAGATTACGATATCGACGGCGTCTGCGCCGCCTATATCCTGGTGACAGCCCTGCGGCGTCTGGGGGCTGACTGCGATTACGATATTCCGGACAGGATAAAGGACGGATACGGCATCAATGAATCTATCATACAGAAGGCCAGGGAGGACGGGATTGACACCATCGTCACCTGCGATAACGGCATTTCCGCGAAAAGCCAGGTGGAGCTGGCGAAATCCTTCGGCATGACGGTGGTGGTGACCGACCACCATGAGGTGCCGACGGAATCCGGGGAAGATGGGGAGGAAGTACGGCAGATTGTACCGCCCGCGGACGTGGTGACGGACCCGAAGCTTTCGGAGAGCAGATATCCCTTCCCGGACATCTGCGGCGCCGTGGTGGCCTGGAAGCTGGTGCAGCTCATCTATAAGGCTGCAGGGCGGCCGGAGGAAGAGTGGCTGGACTGGCTGGAGTTCGCGGCCATCGCCACGGTGGGCGATGTGATGCCTCTTTCTGATGAAAACCGTATCATCGTGAAGGAAGGCCTCCGGAAAATCGGCAGAACCCGGAATGCGGGACTGAGGATGCTGGTGGATAAAACCGGCGTCGACCCGAACCACATTACGGCCTATCATGTGGGCTTTGTTATCGGCCCCTGCATCAATGCGGGAGGACGTCTGGAGACGGCGAAGCTTGCCATGGAGCTCTTTCTCTCCGGAGACACGGAGGAGACGGAGCGGATGGCCCAGAATCTCCGGGATCTGAACGAGCGCCGCAAGGAAATGACGGAGAAAGCGGTCCTGGAGGCGAAGGCGCTGGTGGATACCAGATATGCCGGGGATTCCGTGCTGGTGGTATATCTTCCGGACTGTCACGAGTCTCTGGCCGGCATCATCGCCGGAAGACTCCGGGAGTATTACCAGAAGCCGGCCATCGTCCTCACGGACGGGGCAGAGGCGGTGAAAGGGTCCGGCAGGTCCATCGAGAATTACCATATGTTCCGGAAGCTCAGTGAGGTTTCGGATCTGCTGCTGAAATTCGGAGGACACCCCCTGGCGGCAGGTATGTCCCTTGCCCGGGAGAATGTGGACCTGTTCCGCAGAAAGCTCAATGAAAACGCGGGACTTTCGGAAGAAGATTTCCGGGCAAAGGTATGGATAGACGTTCCGATGCCGCTCCACTATGTGTCCGAAAGGCTGGTGGAGGAGCTGAAGCATCTGGAGCCCTACGGACAGGGCAACGAAAAGCCCCAGTTTGTCCAGAAATCCCTGTATCTGCGCCATGTCCGCGTGATGGGGAAAAACCGGAACGTGGTCCGGATGACCCTGGAGGAGCCGGAGGGATATGCCATGGATGCCATATGGTTCGGCAATGGGGACGACTTTGAGAGAGAGCGGGCCGGCAGGCGCAGCCTCGACATCATCTATTATCCCGAGGTCAATGAATTCGGCGGAGTGCGCACCCTGCAGGCGGTGGTGCGGAAATACCGGTTTGATTAAAGACGGGGAATGCCCATGATTGAACGAAAGAATGTGATGCCCATAAGCTACCTGAAGCTGGAGAAGTTTACGGGGAGCTTCCGGGGAATACGTTACCGGATGGAAATGACGAAAAAACCGGCAGATGAAGCAGCGGGGGAAGAGGAGCAGACTCTTCTTCTGACAACCTGCTGGCCGGAGCCCTATGCCTTCGACGCCACACCGGAGGATCAGAAGGTGAGCGCGGAGTTTTCCTTCGACGAGGAAGGCATAGAGACGGCTGTGGCATGGCTGAATGAAGAATGGAAGAAGAGAAACGAAGACTATGAACTGGAAAAAAGAGTATAAAGAAGGGCTTTACGGCGGTCTCCCCATCGGTCTGGGATATCTTCCGGTATCATTTACCTACGGATTCATGGCAGTATCCGGTGGACTTCCGGTGTGGGTGGCGGTGCTGATATCGCTGTCCAACCTGACAAGCGCGGGGCAGTTCGCGGGAACGAATCTGATCTTTGCCGGCGCCGGCTATCTGGAGCTTACGCTGACGGTACTGGTGATTAACCTCCGGTATATGCTGATGTCCCTGTCGCTGTCCCAGCGGCTGGAGCGGGGCATGTCCACGGCAAAGCGCCTGATGTTTTCCTTCGGAATTACCGATGAAACCTTCGTGGTGGCGTCGGTCCGGAAGGGAGACCTGACCTTCCCCTATCTGATGGGCCTGATTACCCTGCCTATCACGGGATGGACGCTGGGAACGGCCCTGGGCGCCTCCATCACGGGGCTTCTGACGCCGGAGCTGCAGAGCGCCATGGGGATTGCCCTCTACGCCATGTTTATCGCCATCATCATCCCGCCGGCGAGACAGTCCCATTCGATAGTGGTGATTATCGTGACGGCGGTTCTGGCAAACCTTATCATGCGGTATGTGCCGGTCTTCGGATTCATCTCCTCCGGCTTCCGCATTATCCTGGCAACCGTTATCGGCGCGGCCCTCGGCGCAAAGCTCTTTCCGCGGTATGACGCGGACGGCAATGCCCTGACGGTGCCGACGGATGAGAAGGGAGAAGAATGATGGATATGACGAGAGTTCTTATCTGTGTGTTCCTGATGGCGCTGGTGAGCTATCTTCCGAGAATGCTCCCGGTAACCATCTTCCGGAAGCAGATCAAATCCCCCTTTATCAGGTCCTTCCTGGACTACACGCCCTACGCGGTGCTGGGGGCGCTGACATTTCCCGATGTGTTTTTCTCCACGGGAAATCTGTATTCCGCTCTGGGCGGAACCCTGGTCGCCCTCTTCCTCGGATACCGGGGAAAGAGCCTGGTAGTTGTAGCTATTGCGGCAATCATAACGGTTTATCTTCTTGAGATGGCAGGAGGTGTGCTGTGAGAATTCTGAAAGGTGCAGATGTGGCTGCGGAGATCCGCGAAAAGATTCTTGGTGAAGTGAGGGAGCTGGATCATACCCCGACGCTGGCGACGGTGCGTATCGGCGAGGAGGGCGATGACATCGCCTATGAGAGAAGCGCTGCAAAGCGACTTACCAGCTATTCTCTGAAGACAAAGCACTATGTCTATCCTGCGAATATCAGCAACGAGGATTTCCTTTCGGCCATCCGGATGCTGAATAATGACAGCGGGATAGACGGAATTCTTCTTCTGCGTCCCTTCCCGGCGCAGATCAACGAAGAGAGCGTCATGTACACCATCGCGCCGGAGAAGGACATGGACGGCATCAGCCCCATGAACATGGCGCGGGTGTTCTGCTGGGATGAGCGGGGCTTTGCGCCGGCCGTGGTGGAGGCGGTGGTCCGGATCCTTAAGCACGCGGGAATCGAGATGGCGGGAAAGACAGCCACCATCGTGGGCAGAAGCGAAGTGGTGGGACGGCCGCTCTGCATGCTGCTGCTGAAGGAGAACTGTACCGTGACCATGTGCCACACCAAGACCCGGGATCTTCCCACCGCCTGCAGGACGGCGGACATTCTGGTGAGCTGCGCGGGCAGAAGGAACCTCATTGACCGCAGCTGCATCAAGCCCGGCGCGGTGGTTATCGACGTGGGATTTAACGTGGATGAGGAAGGACACCTGTCCGGCGATGTGGACTTTGAGAGCATAAGGGACGTCGCCTCCGCGGCAACGCCGGTTCCCGGCGGCGTGGGCGGCGCAACCACGGCGATTCTCGCGGAACATCTGGTGAAAGCCGCCAAGACTTGTTTTTCTGAAAAGTCCCGTGTAAAATAGAATGCAGACAGAACAGCATCTCCTGAAGGGAGGTGCGATGAAACAGAACACACGGATGCTGCTTCGGAAGGGAGCGGCGGTTCTTATGATGGCAGTTCTCACGGGAATGTACGCGATGGGCTGCGGCGCAGGGGGAAATGAGCTCGTTCTCACGGAAACAGCGGAAAGCTCCGTTTCCGGAGAGGAACTGACCCCGGCAGCTGATTCGGAAAGCAGTATCTTCGTGCATGTCTGCGGCGAAGTAAACCGGCCCGGAGTCTATGAGGTTCCGGAGGGCAGCCGGATTATCGATGCCGTGGAACAGGCGGGAGGCATGACGGGGGAGGCTGACGCAGACAGCCTGAACCTGGCCCGGATCATTGCCGACGGAGAGCAGATACGGATTCCCGGCCGGAATGAAGCAGTCCGGGAAGGAACGCCGGAAGAGCAGGCGGATGACAGGGTGAATATCAATACTGCCGCGAAAGAGGAACTGATGAGACTTCCGGGCATAGGGGATTCCAGGGCGGAGGATATTCTGGCATACAGGGCAAAAAAACGCTTTGAGGTGCCGGAGGATATCATGAAGGTGCCCGGAATCAAGGAAGGTGCCTTTCGAAAGCTTGAGGGGAAAATCCGGACAGAATGACCCGGATTTCCGGGGGATGAGGTGAAGGATGGCTAAGGTTCTTGTTGTCGACGATGAGAAGTCGATTGTAAAGGGAATCCGCTACAGCCTTCTGCAGGATAATTACGAGGTGGACTGTGCCTATGACGGCGAGGAAGCGCTGGCCATGGCACGGGAGAATCAGTATGACATCGCGCTGCTGGACGTGATGCTTCCGAAGATGTCGGGGACGGAGGTCTGCCAGGCGATAAGGGAATTTTCAGACCTGCCGATTATCATGCTGACGGCAAAGAGCGAGGATATGGATAAGATCCTCGGACTGGAGTACGGAGCGGACGATTATATCACGAAACCGTTCAATATTCTGGAGGTCAAGGCCCGCATGAAGGCGATCCTCCGGAGAAGCGCGAGACAGCAGAAGAATGCCCCGCAGACAGAGAAGGCGCCCCAGGAGCTGGCGGTGGGCGATCTGAGGCTGGATACGGAGAGCCGGCGGGTGCTGATGGGAGAGAGGGAAATCAATCTCACGGCGAGAGAATTCGACCTGCTGGAGCTTTTCGTGAAGAATCCCGGACATGTATACAGCAGGGAGGAGCTCCTGAAGCTGGTCTGGGGCAACCGGGCAGCCGCGGGAGGCGATGTGCGCACGGTGGACGTCCATGTCAGAAGACTCCGGGAGAAGGTGGAGCCGAGTCCCAGCGAGCCCAGATATATCCACACAAAGTGGGGCGTCGGCTACTATTTCCGTTTCCGCGGATAGACGGAAGAGAACATGAGAATTACACTGATCACTGTCGGAAAAATCAAAGAGAAGTATTTTGCGGACGCTGTCGCAGAGTACATGAAGCGTTTATCAAGATACTGCAAACCGGAGATTGTCCAGGTAAATGACGAAAAAACGCCGGACGGCGCCTCCGAAGCGCTGGAAAAGCAGATAAAAGAGACCGAGGGCGGGCGGATTCTCCGGTATGTCGCGGAGGATGCCTTCGTCATCGCCCTGGAGATTCAGGGGAAGATGCTCTCCTCCGAGGAGCTGGCCGCTTTTATCGAACAGAAGAGCGTAGGCGGCGCAAGTCATATCCAGTTTATCATCGGCGGGTCTCTGGGGCTTTCCGACGCAGTGCTTAAGAGAGCCGATTACCGGCTCAGTTTTTCCAGGATGACATTTCCCCATCAGCTGATGCGGGTGGTGCTGCTGGAACAGATATACCGCAGTTTCCGGATTATTGCGGGGGAACCGTATCACAAATAGAATGAGGGAGGTAATCTGATGTCAGAGATGGATAAGAGCTTAATTGAACTGGAAGAGAATGAAGCCATCGGCGAAGTCAAGATCGCAGATGAGGTTGTCGCGGCCATTGCGGCCATCGCGGCCTGCGAGGTGGCGGGCGTGGCTTCCATCGCGGGCAGCGCCGCCAATGAGATGTTCGGGAAATTCGGCATGAAGAACCCGGGCAGAGGCGTGAAGGTCAGCGTGGAGGAGGGCCATGTGAGCGTGGACCTTTCGCTGATCATGAAGTACGGATACAGCATTCCGCAGGTGAGCGCGAAGGTGCAGGACAAGATCAAGGAAGCCATCGACAACATGACAGGCTTAAGCGTCCTGGATGTAAATATCAAAATTGCGGGCGTAGAGCTGGAAGAAGGGGAATAAACATTCTTTCTTGACGGGAAGGATATTCCTGTGGTATCATCCTCTCGTTAAGAGGGAGTAGTCAAGTGCAGAGCGGCACTCTGTATGCATGCAGTCAACATACCCTGGGGGCATCCCCATGGCTGCACGCCCTGATATACTGAATCGGATACAGGGACAAGACTTTTAACATGCCGGGGACGGCGTGTTAAACGCCTTGTCCTTTTTTGTGCGGCAGACTGGAAAACTGTTATCCGTGCTTTTTTAACAGGAGGTATGTATGGAATTTCTGCTGGAAGGCGTCCTGGCCATGACATGGCGGGAAGTCGTAATGTATATTGTGGGCGGCCTTCTTATCTGGTTCGCCATAGAGAAGGAATATGAGCCGGCGCTGCTTCTGCCCATGGGATTCGGCGCCATCCTGGTGAATCTGCCCTTCAGCGGCGTTATCAACCAGGTGATGCAGGGCATCGGAGAGACGGAGGGAATCATCGAATGGCTCTTCCGGACGACCATCGAGGCGTCGGAGGCCCTTCCGGTGCTGCTGTTTATCGGCATCGGCGCCATGATCGATTTTGGACCCCTGCTGTCCCAGCCGGTCATGTTTCTGTTCGGCGCGGCAGCGCAGTTCGGAATCTTCTTTGCCATCTGTCTGGCAACCCTTCTGGGATTTGACCTGAAGGATGCCGCGTCTATCGGCATCATCGGTGCGGCCGACGGCCCCACCTCCATCCTGGTTTCCCAGATTCTGCACTCGAGATATGTGGGCGCCATCGCCGTGGCGGCCTACTCCTATATGGCGCTTGTGCCCATCATCCAGCCCTTCGCCATCCGGCTGGTCACCACGAAGAACGAGCGCCGCATCCACATGAAGTATAATTCAAAGGCGGTAACCAGGAAGACCAGAATTCTCTTCCCGATCATCACCACAATCATCGTCGGACTCATTTCCCCGGCCTCCGTGGCCCTGGTGGGATTCCTGATGTTCGGAAACCTTCTCAGAGAGTGCGGCGTACTCACCAATCTTTCCAACACGGCCCAGAATGAGCTGGCGAATCTCATCACACTGCTTCTGGGAATTACCATCTCCTTCAGCATGCGGGCGGAGGAGTTCGTGAGAGTGGACACCCTCATGATTCTCGCCATCGGCCTGGTGGCCTTTGTGTTCGATACCATCGGCGGCGTTTTGTTCGCGAAGATTCTGAACCTGTTCCTGAAGGAGAAGATTAACCCGATGATCGGCGCGGCAGGCATCTCCGCATTCCCCATGTCTTCGAGGGTAGTGCAGAAGATGGCGATCCAGGAGGAGCCGGGCAACATCATCCTGATGCATGCGGCGGGGGCCAATGTCTCCGGACAGATCGCTTCCGTTATCGCCGGCGGTCTGGTGATCAAGCTGGTGACCGCGGTTCTGTAAAAAAGAAGAGCCCCGCGGGGCTCTCGCCCCGTTGGGGCGAGCGGAGAAAGAGAGGTTTTTCATGAGTCCTGAAGTGATGTCCAATTTCATGACTGCTCTGAAGATTATGGGGCAGGGGATGGGCGGAATCTTTGTCGTCGTCGTCCTGATCACGCTGGTTGTACTGGCGCTTCAGAAGCTGAAATAAGACTTACAAATATTTACATCCTTTTTAAGTTCATTGCTTTTCCTTATTTTCGCGGATATACTGAGAAAGACATCTGCGTTACTGCTTTTTGCAGCAGCATTGCGGGACAGTTCAGTGAAAGCGTTCAGTGAATTAAAGAGGAAAAAGCATGATACATAGAGGAATTCTACAGACAGCCGCTGGTATCGCGGCGGCAGCGCTGATGGTTGCGGCCCCCATATTCAGTCTGGTGACATTTGCCGGACCTTCCGATGATCCTGTCATCGCGGCGCCCCATGTGGGCCCGGGAGAGGATGAGGAGGAGTACGCCCAGGCACTTTCCGACTGGGCCCAGGCCATCGCCCAGAATACAGGATCCAGCGTCAACCGGAGCGTTCAGTCGGCGATTCTCGCCGAGGGCAATTATTACGACCTGCCGAATGCCAATCCCATGGCCGCCGCCATCGATATGTATTCCTACGATATGATGGTGAATGACCTGAATAAGATGAAGCAGACCTATCCCAGACTGGTAAAGGTGCAGAGCATCGGAACCTCTCTGGACGGCAGGACCATCTACGATGTCATCGTCGGCAGCCCGAACGCGCCGAAGAAGATTCTGATTCAGGCCGGTATTCACGGCAGGGAGTATATCGTCAGCACCATCACCATGCAGCAGATTGACGCGCTCTTGAACGGCGCGGCAAACGGCGGCACCTTCAACGGCATGCAGATATCCGACATGCTCAATAAGGTATGCTTCCATTTTGTTCCCATGGCGAATCCGGACGGCATCTCCATCAGCCAGTTCGGCGAGGCCGGGGTGAAAAACCAGAAGTTTAAGGAAGTCATGCAGAGCGGCTATGCCATGGATGTCCAGACAGGCCGGGCCGCAGATGCGGACTATGCCACCTATCTCACCCGCTGGAAGAGCAATGCGGCGGGCGTGGACTTGAACCACAACTTCGCGGCCAACTGGGATGAGATCGTGGACGCGGGCTACGGCCGCGCCGTGGGCTATAAGGGCAGCAATCCGCTGTCCGAGCCGGAATCAAAGGCCCTGGCTACGCTGGCCAACAGCAACCACTTTAACGCGACCCTGAGCTATCACTCCACCGGCAGCATCCTCTACTGGGATACGGCCAACAACCAGTCGGCCCAGAGTTCCTACGAGATCGCATCCCTGGTGCGTGACATTTCGAATTACAGCATCATGGGAAGCGTCGGACACGGCGGATTCAAGGACTGGATTCAGAAGGTATCCCCGATCCCGAGCCTGACCGTGGAGATGGGAACCAGCACGTGCCCGGTGAATTTCTCGGAGTATCCGGAGATCTGGCAGAGAACGAAGGCCATTCCGGGCATCATCGCGGAGTATGTGCTGAACCACTGACGAAAGACTTAGACAGCATAGCTGTGTTATCACAGGCATGAAGGATACGAGACCATCGAACCCCGGAGGGGGACGGTGGTCTCTTGCTGTATTCCCGTGTTTTCTGCGGCGGGATATCTTGTCAGGAACTGTTAAATCTGATATCATAACTATCTATTATTGATTAAGAGAGGGAAATGCTTATGACAGAGGAATTGTCCCACAATTATACAGAGATTCTCAGGACGGAGCTGGTTCCGGCCATGGGGTGTACCGAGCCCATCGCCATCGCCTACGCGGCTGCGAAGGCAGCCCAGACCCTTGGAGAGGAGCCGGAGCATATCATCATCACCTGCTCCGGGAATATCATCAAGAACGTCAAGGGCGTCACCGTGCCGAATTCCGGCGGTCAGAAGGGAATTGAGACCGCGGCGATTCTCGGCGCTGTGGGAGGCGAGGCGGACAGGGTTCTGGAGGTTATCGCCGACGCCACAGACGAGGCCCGGGAGAAGACCCGGAGAATGGTGCAGGAAGGCTGCTGTGAGGTAAATCTGGCGGAGGATGTGCCGAACCTGTACATCTGCTGTGAGGTGCAGAAGGGATCCCACAGCGCCCTGGTGGAGATCGTGGACAATCACACGAATATCACCCGGGTTCTGAAGGACGGAGAAATCTTCGCCGCACAGAAGGAGACGGCGGGGGCGCAGGAAACGAAGAATGATGCTTCCGACTGCGGCACCCACGGGAAGCCGAAGGCCGGTCCGGATTACACGAAAATGACCCTCCGGGGCATCATCAACTATGCCAATACCGTGGATATCTCCGAGGTGGAGGATATCCTGGCGGAGCAGGTCCGGTGCAACACCGCCATATCCCAGGAGGGACTGGACAACCGCTGGGGTGTCCGGGTGGGAAAGACCATCCTGGAGAACTGGGGCAGGGATGTGAAGTCTCTGGCCTGCGCCAGGGCCGCGGCGGGGTCTGACGCCAGAATGAGCGGATGTCCCATGCCGGTCATCATCAATTCCGGCAGCGGCAACCAGGGCATCACCGTGACCATGCCGGTGGTGACCTACGCGGAACAGTGGTATCTCTCCAAAGAGAAGATGTACCGCTGCCTCTGTGTGTCCAACCTGGTGTCCATCTACATCAAGCACTATATCGGTTCCCTGTCGGCCTTCTGCGGCGCGGTGAGCGCGTCCTGCGGCGCCGGGGCGGCCATCACCTATATGGCCGGCGGAAGCTATGAGGAGATCGGCGGAACCATCACCAACACCCTGGGCAATGTGGGCGGCATCGTCTGCGACGGCGCAAAGCCCAGCTGTGCGGCGAAGATTGCCTCCTCGGTCCACGCGGCCCTGATGGCCCACTATATGAGCATGAGCGCCAAGGAATTCCAGGGCGGCGAGGGCTTCGTGAAGAGTGATGTGGAAGAGACCATCAAGAATATGGGCTACATCGGCAAGGTCGGCATGAAGGAGACGGACAGGGAGATCCTGAACGTCATGATCGACAAGGTGGATGTCAATTCCGAGCTGTAAGGGAAAAGCATCTGTCCGGCATTCCGGTTCAGATTGCTGAATATAATAAAAGGGGAAAGAGTCATGAAAAAAGAAGGATTTTTTAACAGTCTGCCGTTCCGGCTGCTTCTGGCGCTGGCCATCGGCATCGCAGCGGGACTTATGCTTTCGGCGGCGGACGGCACGGCAATAACCACCGCGCTGCTGAATATCATTGTGACGGTGAAGTTTATCGTGGGGCAGTTCATCAGCTTCTGCGTACCGCTGATCATCATCGGTTTTATCGCGCCCTCCATCACCAGGCTGGGAAACAATGCATCCCGGATGCTGATGGTGGCGCTGTGCATCGCCTACTTATCCTCCATCGGCGCCGCGTTCTTCGCAACGGCAGCAGGATTTACCATTCTTCCGGGCCTGCACATCAGCCCCGAGGTGGACGGCTTAAAGGACCTTCCGCCGGTGGTATTTGAGCTGACCATCCCGCAGATCATGCCGGTCATGTCCGCGCTGTTCTTCTCCGTGATGGTGGGCCTTGCGGCCGCCTGGAACAAGAGCCGGATCGTCACCGGGCTTCTGGAGGAGTTCCAGGCCATCGTTCTGAGCATCGTGACCAGGTTCGTGATTCCGGCTCTGCCCATCCTCATCGGATGCACCTTCTGTACGCTGGCCTATGAGGGAACCATCACAAAGCAGCTGCCCATCTTTCTGATTATCATCCTCATCGTCATGGTGGGCCACTATATCTGGATGGCGCTTCTCTACGGAATTGCGGGCGCCTACTCCGGAAGAAATCCGATGAACATCGTGAAGAACTATGGTCCGGCCTACATGACGGCAGTGGGAACCATGTCCAGTGCGGCCACCCTTTCCGTGGCCCTGGAGTGTGCCCATAAGTCTGAGCCCACCCTCCGTAAGGATCTGGTGAATTTCGGCATTCCGCTGTTTGCCAATATCCATCTCTGCGGTTCTGTCATGACGGAGACCTTCTTCGTGATGGCGGTCTCCAAGATGCTGTACGGCGAATTCCCGACCCCGGGCAAGATGATTCTGTTCTGCCTGCTTCTGGGCGTGTTCGCCATCGGTGCCCCGGGCGTACCCGGCGGTACGGTTATGGCCTCCCTCGGACTTATCACCGGCGTTCTTGGATTTGATGAGACCGGAACAGCCCTCATGCTGACCATCTTCGCCCTGCAGGATTCCTTCGGAACCGCCTGCAATGTCACCGGTGACGGGGCGCTGACCCTGTTCCTGACCGGATATGCGGAGAAGCACGGCATCCGGGAGGTGGATCCGGGAGAACTGCTGAACAGCTGAGACAGCGGAGCCTGTCCCCCGCCTGTCCTGCAGATAACAGAACTGCGAAAGAAAGGAATCCCTATGAAAAAGAAGACTTTGGCCGCTGCACTGACGGTATGCGCTCTGGCACTCGCTGCCTGCGGCGGAAAAAAGGCGGAAGAGACGACCACCGCGGAGACTGCCGCCGCAGCTGAAGCTTCCACGGAAGAAACGCCGGAGGAAGAGGCGGAGAAAGAACCGGAAGAGTCTGCCCCGGAGACCGCTGAGGCCCGGGAAGTGAATGCGGAGGAAGGAACAAAGTTCTACCATGGCGGGTTTACCTTCCCTCCGATGGATACGCTGAAGCTGTATGAGGGAAAGATCTATACGGAAACCTATGACGAGCCTCTGGACAACGGCCTCTATTACAGCAGCATGCTGTTTCTTCCCTGGACGGAGGAGCAGCTGATGGCCATGACGGAGGAAGACGAGATAAAAGACGTGCAGAATTCCGTGAGGGAAGTGTTCACCGTGATGGCCATCGACGGCGGACGGGGAGAAGAGGAGATGAAAGCTCTTCTCGCAGACCTGGGAGCCGATTATCAGGTGGAAGAGCTTGCAAAGAACGGGGATTACACCTTCTTCTGGGTGGAGGACCCCGATTCCAACGGGCCTCTTTCCGGCGAGGCAGATGAGATGTACCAGGCTGTCCGGGCGGAAGCCAAAGCACTGAAAAAGGATATCATATTCGGGGAACCGCAGGGCTACAGCACCCTCGGCACGGGGGAATCGGTAAGCTTCCGGACCACAGATATGGAGGGCAGTGAGGTCGATTCCGCAGAGCTCTTTGCGGAGCATAAGGTTACCATGGTAAATGTCTGGGCCTCCTGGTGCCCGCCCTGCAAGGCGGAGCTGCCGGACCTGGAGAAGATTAACGCCGAGTTTGCGGACCGGGGCGGCGCCGTGGTGGGCCTGCTCTTTGATTCCGACGAGGAGGGCGCCATCGACAGCGCAAAGTCCACCATGGAGGAGACGGGGGTCACCTACAGGATGCTTCTGGCACCGGAAAACGCGGAAAACCTGTTCCCGCTGGAGGCATTTCCCACAACCTGGTTCTTCAATGAAAAGGGAGAAGTCGTGGGCGGTCCGGTGGTGGGCGCAGATGTGCGTCAGTACCGGGATATCATGGAAAAGCTTCTGAAATAATGAAACATAACAAAAAACGGCGGTATATACCGCCGTTTTTTGTTGCCGAATCCCGGGGATTATGATATTAACTAATTGGGGTAATCCCATGTAAGAAGAAACAGAACAGGAGACGAGATGGATAAAAAATGGTGGCATGACAAGATTGCATATCAGATCTACCCGAAGAGCTTTTATGACTCCAACGGCGACGGGATCGGGGATGTGCGGGGAATCATACAGAAGCTGGACTATCTGAAGGATCTGGGAGTGGATATTCTCTGGCTTTCCCCTATCTATAAATCCCCCTTCGCCGATGAGGGGTATGATATCGCGGATTATTACGACATTGACCCCAGGTTCGGCACCATGGCGGACGTGGAGGAGCTGATCACCGAGGCGAAGAAGCGGGATATGTATATCCTGATGGACCTGGTGGTCAACCACTGCTCCGATGAGCATGAGTGGTTTAAGAAGGCCTGCGCGGACCCGGAGGGAAAGTACGGAAAGTTCTTCTACCTGAGGGACAGGAATCCGGACGGAACGCTTCCCACCAACTGGCGGTCCTACTTCGGCGGCCCCTGCTGGGAGGAGCTTCCCGGGACGGACAAGCTGTATCTTCACGTGTTCCATAAAAAGCAGCCCGACCTCAACTGGGAGAATCCCGAGGTCCGGGCGGAGGTCTATAAGAATATCAACTGGTGGCTGGAGAAGGGCCTGGGCGGCTTCCGGGTGGACGCCATCATCAATATCAAGAAGCCGGAGACCTTCGCAGATTATCCCGCAGACCGGGAGGACGGACTGTCCAATGTGCGGCATATGCTGGAGGATGCCAGAGGCATCGGAAAGTTCCTCGGGGAAATGCAGAAGGAGACATTTTCCAGATATGACGCCTTCTCCGTGGGCGAGGTGTTCAATGAGCGCAAGGAGGAGATTCCGAATTACATCGGGGAAAACGGATACTTCTCCAGTATGTTTGATTTCGCGGAGACCGTCTGCGGGGCCAGCGAAAAGGGCTGGTATGACAATAAGCCCTGTCTTCCCGATGACTATAAGAGATGCGTTTTCGAGGCGCAGAAGCGGGTGGGCACCATGGGCTTCCTCTCGAATATCATCGAGAATCACGATGAGCCCAGAGGCGTGAGCAGGTACATCCCAGCAGAGGATCTGTGCCCGGCCACGAAGAAGCTTCTGGCCACCATGTATTTCCTGCTCCGGGGCATTCCCTTTATCTTCCAGGGACAGGAGCTGGGGATGGAGAACCGGAACTTTCCGTCGGCGGCGGAGTTTGACGATGTGAGCTCCATCGATGAGTATCAGGTGGCGCTGGCGGCGGGGCTTTCCGAGGAGGAGGCTCTCCGGGCTGTGTCCGCCTACAGCCGGGACAATGCCAGAACGCCCGTCCAGTGGACCGCGGGAAAGAATGCCGGGTTTACCGAGGGGACGCCCTGGCTTAATCTGAATGAGAATTATGTACGGATCAATGCGGAGGACAATCTGGCGGATCCGGATTCCCTCTACCATTATTATCAGAAGCTGATAAAGCTCCGCAAGGACCCGGCCTATAAGGATACGCTGGTCTACGGAACTCTCACCCCGTATCTTCCGGAGGAGAAGAACCTGATGGCCTACATCCGGGAGGAGGGCGGACAGCGGATCCTGGTGGCGGGAAACTTTGACCGGAATCCGAAGACGGTAACCATCCCCTCGGAGGGACGGCTTCTCCTGAACAACCTTGAGGAGGCACCGGAGATGTGCGGGGAAACGCTGCGGCTGGCAGGCTACCAGGCGGTGGTTCTTGAACTGTGATGCGCGCGTATCCCGCAGCTCTGCCCGCCCCAAAGGGGCGGGAGCCCTGCGGCTTTGAGCGGTTCCGAGGCTCGCCCTGCGAGCCTTCCTTTGGAGTCACAGATATTGTGCGATGAAGAATAAAAAAGGAGGTTTCAGATATATGGAAAAGAAATGGTGGCAGAAGAGCGTGGTTTACCAGGTGTATCCCAGAAGCTTTCAGGACAGCGACGGGGACGGCATCGGCGATATCCCGGGCATCACAAGGAGGCTTCCGTATCTGAAGGAGCTGGGCGTGGATGTGATCTGGCTTTCCCCGGTATATGAGTCCCCCAACGATGATAACGGCTATGATATCAGCAATTACCGGGGCATCATGAAGGAATTCGGCACCATGGAGGATTTTGACCGGATGCTGGACAGGGCCCACGAGCTGGGGCTTAAGATCGTCATGGACCTGGTGGTGAACCATACCTCCGACGAG